>CADBTM010000258.1 GCA_902797555.1 Oscillospiraceae bacterium | reverse complement strand
TGCGGCCAGTGCACCAACGAGATGTGCGAGGATTGCCTGGAGGTCGATATCCATCTCTGCGTGGACTGCCACGAGGACTACTCCAAGTGCGAGGGCTGCGGACGCTGCCTGTACGCGCTGATGAGAACGGAGGAGGTCTGCTTCAACGAGCAGATCCATGACACGCACTGCACGACCTGCGACGAGCCCTGGGTCTGCATTGAATGCGGATACTGCTTCTATCATCGTGAGGAGTGGTTCTGCTCGACCTGCGATATGTGCCTGGAATGCGCGAGAGAAGCGGGCGCGCACTGCAAAAACTGCGTCGGCTGCTTTGACAGCGAGGTGGAGCTCTGCGAGGAAAGCGGGGAGCTCTGCCTGGACTGCTGCGTCGAGGCCGGCAACCACTGCGAGATCTGCGGCGAGCACACTGACGATTGGTGCGAGGGCGGGAAGGACTGCCACCACTGCGCCGACTGCGCGATGGATCAGAACTGGATCTGCGAAAACTGCGGTCAATGCGTCGTCTGCAACGACCTGGAAAACTGCGAGACCTGCGGCTACTGCATGGAGTGCTGCCTGGAGAACAGGGCGGGCGCCGGCTGCGAGTGTCTGGAATTCTGCCCCGAAAGCGGGGATTTTGAGAACGAGGAGCACATGTGCGCCCAGTGCATGGCCCACTTCTCCTGCGAAAACGATTTCTGCGAGTTCTGCGGCCTCTGCGAGGATTGCTGCCGGGATAACGCCGAAGCGGAGGGCTGCGTCTGCGGCCTCTGCGTGGAGGACAGTGAATTCGATCAGCACCTCTGCCCGGAGTGCGGCGAGCCCACCTGCGCCCGCGGCGATTTCTGCGACATCTGCGGTCTTTGCGCGTCCTGCTGCCTGAATCATTCCGAGGCGGAGGGCTGCTCCTGCGGCATCTGCGTGGAGAGCGACGAGTTTGAGGACCCGTTCCACAAGTGCAGCGCCTGCGGGAAGCGCTTTTCCTGCAACGTGGATTTCTGCGAGGCCTGCGGCCTGTGCGAATACTGCTGCACGGACGATCCTTCCGAGGTGCAGTATCACGGCACCAGCACCGAGCCCGGCGCGATCTTCCTGCAGCCCACCGACAGGACGAGGACCGTTTCCCGCAACAACATCTACGATCGCGCGGAAAACACGGTCTCCTTCCGCGTCCGGGCCTATGATCCCCGGGGAAATCTGCAATATCAGTGGTACTATACGGTGGACGGCGGCGCGCCGGTGATGCTGGCGGACGACGGCCGCTATATCGAGGCCTATGACGAAACGCTCGTCTTTGTGGACGGCGCGGATACGGATACCCTGACGGTCTCCGTCCCCTGCGACGCCTGCCACAGGGAGTACCGCTATTTCTGCGTCATTTCAGACAGCAGCGGGACGGAGCTGTCCGTCTCCGACGGCGCCCGTCTCAACGGCAGACACAGCTTCGCCTGGCAGCGCCTTGACGACGAGTACCATCAGCAGATCTGCGTGGGAGAGGGCTGCGGCGTGACGGAAAACAGCTTGAAGAAGGCCCACGAGATCGGCCCCTGGAAGTACGTGAGCTACGCCACCGCCACCCAGGGCGCCAGAATGGTGCGTGCGTGCAACGTCTGCGGCAGTGTCAGCGAGAGCACGGTCTCGGAGCCTCTCGGCGACGACCACACGGCCCACGATTACATCTGCGTCCCGGTGATCACCTCGAACTCCGACGGCGATCCCGTCTCTCACTCCCACGTCAGGCGCTGCCGCTGCGGCAGACAGGATGGCGGCGAGGAAGCCCACGTCTGGGGCATGTGGATCGTCACCAAGCCCGCAACGGAGAACAAAAAGGGCTCCAAATACCACGAATGCCTGCTCTGCCATTACCGGGAGACGGTAGAGATCCCGCGCCAGACCCACGAGCACCTCTGGAACCTCCACGACTATGAGGCGGAGTTCTTCCGCGGCGGATACAGCAGCAAATCCCACTTCCAGTACTGCGGCGACCCGGACTGCAGCGCCGTCGCCTTTGTGGAGCCCCACGTCTATTCCAGCTGGAGCTGGCAGACGGAGAGCGGCACGCCCAATCTGGGCCTCAGGGACGCGACGATCAAGCGCACCTGCGAGGTCTGCGGCTACGTGCAGCAGAAGACCATCCGCCAGGATTATCGCCCGCTCTGCTTCCAGAACGCCAACCTCACCGCCGTGAGCGCCGACAACCGCTGGAGCAGCAGAAAGTATACCTGCACCGTCACGGCGGCTCCGCCTCCGGGCTACTATTTTACCTATTGGGAAAACGTAGGCCAGGGCCCCATCAAATATGAGGAATACTACGAGGACGTTCCCTATCAGGGGATCGTCTGGAAGACCTATAACAAAAACGACGAGACCATCGTGATCTCTCTGGACAACTTTGACGCGAACGGCAGCTACCTCCCGCTGGAGACCATTTACGAGATGCGGGCGAACGTGGAGCGCTATGACAACAACATCGTCCTGTACGACAGGACCCACAGCCCGGTCTATATCCTGACCCCGGAGGAGGACATTGCGGACAACGGGCTCTTCGACGCTTCGGCCGTCCGGAACGGGACCAATCTCAAGGGCGCGGGCCGCGGCGTAATCTGGTATGAGTCCCAGACGGAGGACGAATACGGCTACCGCACCGTGACGCTGCATCTCAACGGCTATGACGGCGGCGCCATCGAGCTGGAGGATACCGGTCTGCCCTGCAATCTCCACATCATCGTGGACGGGGATTCCGACATCACCACCACCGGACAGCAGGGTATTCTGGGCTGTCTGACGGGCGGCGATGTGACCGTTTCCTCCCCCAACGGCTCGGAGCTGCGCATCAACGTGCGCAGCGGCAAAGAGGACTGCTACGGCATCCGCGCGGGCCGCGCGAGACAGTACCACAGCGACAAGCTCACCCTCTGCGGCAGCGTCAATGTCCAGATCAACGTGACCAACACCTTCGGCAGCTCCCTGGGCGCGGCCTACGGTCTCTACTCCAACTCCTGGGTGGCACTGGAGGACGACGCCTCGGCGGAGATCACCGTGGGCAGCTACGCCTACGACGTGGCCTACGACGGGCAGGTGCTCGTTTCGGCGGCGGCCATCCACGCGGACAAGGAGCTGCAGCTCAACACCACCGGGCATCTCTTTATCGACGCC
>CADBTM010000257.1 GCA_902797555.1 Oscillospiraceae bacterium | reverse complement strand
ATTAAAGAAAAAGAAAATATTACTTAATCAAAATTGTACATAAAAGTTTTGTCAAAATTGTTCATTTTTGTATTGACATTAACAATTTAAGAGAAGTAAAAAATGATTTATTAAAAGAATGGATAGAATTTAGGGAAGAAACAGCATTTTGCGAAATGACTCCTCAAGATAAAAAGTATTGTATTTACTTTGATGAGATCACAGAGAAAATACTTAAAAATGTACCTGAGCAGAATAAGAAATATGTTCAAAAACAACTCGAACAACTCGATAAAAATTTTATGGATTACTTATATTACTGGAATGAGAAGTATTATAGAAATGGTTTTGCAGATGTAATTGAATTGTTTTATTTATGAAGCAGATGAAAAACACTGCAAAAAGCATTGATATACCAATGCTTTTTGCAGTGTTAGAAAATAAAAATGAGCGTACTTAAAGAAACAAAAATAATGTATAAAATTTATAAATTATATTGACTTTTTTAGTAAAAGTGATATTATACTAATTGTAGGTACTCAAGGGTCAGTAGCTCAGTTGGATAGAGCATCGGCCTTCTAAGCCGAGGGTCAGGGGTTCGAATCCCTTCTGACTCACCAAAAAAGAATTATTTCAAAACTAGAAATAATTCTTTTTTTATTGAAATAATAGAGAAAAAATGATATAATTTGGAAAAATAAGTTATGTATTGATAAGAATGCAATAATTAAATACATAAAAATAAAAAAATAGAATTAAGAAAATTAATTTTTTGTAGTGTACTTTTTTATATGAATGTTATTTATAAGAGGAAAATTGTGATATTTTCACAAGTTTCCTTATACATCTTATATATTATAATAGTTAATGAGATTGGTTCTATATTTTGACTATTACATAAGTTATATTAGATAATATAGAAATTAATTAAATAAATAGAAAGGTTGAGGATACAAAATGAAAATAATTAACAACATACTTGAAAGTATTGTTATGGAAGCATTTGAAAGGGCAGGATTTGATAGTAAATATGGTAAAGTGAGTTTATCAGACAGACCAGATTTATGTGACTACCAATGCAATGGAGCTTTAACAGCAGCTAAAGAATATAAGAAAGCACCATTTATGATTGCAGATGAAGTTGTAAAAAATATTGAAAATCAAATGATAAAAAAGGCTGAAATGGTTAAGCCAGGGTTTATAAACATAACTTTGTCAGAAAAGTTTTTAAGTGAATATTGTCAAAAAATGATTGAAAGTAATAAGTTGGGATTTGAAGACGTTAAAGGAAAAAAAATTGTTTTAGATTATGGTGGACCTAATATTGCAAAACCATTACATGTTGGACATTTAAGACCAGCAGTTATTGGTGAGTCTATAAAAAGAATTCACAAATTTGTTGGAGATGAAGTAATAGGTGATGTGCATTTGGGAGACTGGGGATTGCAAATGGGTTTAATAATCGAAGAGTTAAAAGTTAGAAAACCAGATTTATTGTACTTTGATGAAAATTATGAAGGGGACTACCCAAAAGACCCTCCTTTTACAATAGATGAATTAGAAGAAATATATCCAGCTGCAAGTAAAAAAACTAAAGTAGAAGACAATGCAACAGCTGAAGAAATTGCATTTGCAGAAGAATTTAAAGAAAATGCAAGAAAAAATACTGGTTTACTTCAACAGCAAAAAAGAGGATATTATGATTTGTGGAAACAAATAGTAGCAGTATCGCTAGAAGATTTAAAAAAGAATTATGAAAAATTAAATGTTAACTTCGATTTATGGCTAGGAGAAAGTGATTCTCAAAAATATGTTCCTGAAATGATAAAGATGATGGAAGATAGGAAAATAATATATGAAAGTGATGGAGCAATGGTTGTTGACGTACAAGAACCAACAGATAATAATACAATTAATCCGTGTATGATTTTGAAACGCGGAGGAGTATCGTGTTATCAAACTACTGATTTGGCAACACTATTACAAAGAAAGAAAGAATTTAATCCAGATGAAGTTATTTATGTAGTAGATAAAAGACAAGAGATGCATTTTGTTCAAGTTTTCAGGTGTGCTAAAAAAGCGGACTTGGTAAATTCCGATACAGTATTAACATTTTTAGGATTTGGAACTATAAATGGAAAAGACGGAAAACCTTTTAAAACAAGGGATGGAGGAGTAATGCGTCTTGAAAAATTAATAGAAGAAGTTAATAAAAAAATATACAATAAATTAGCAGATAATAAAGAAATGACTGAGAAAGAAAAAAATGAGATTTCAAAAATTGTTGGTTTAGCTGCATTGAAATATGCTGATTTATCAAATCAAATATCAAAAGATTATATTTTTGATATAGACAAGTTCACTTCGATAGAAGGAGATACTGGTCCATATATTCTTTATACAATAGTTAGAGTAAAATCAATTATTAAAAAATATAAAGAGAACAATCCTAATTTTGTAAAAAGTAAAATAAATATACCAGGCTCAGATGTAGAAAGAAATATTATGTTGCTTATTTCACAATTCAACCAAACGATAGAACAAGCATATATTGAAAATGCTCCATATAAAATATGCAGTTACTTGTATAAATTAGCAACTGAATTTAATTCATTCTATAATAATACCAAAATATTAAAAGAAGAAAAAGCAACTGCAGAAGCTCATATTGAATTAATTACATTAGTTAAACATGTATTAGAAATTGGTATAGATTTGTTAGGATTTTCAGCACCAGATAAGATGTAAACAGAACTAGGAGGAAAAGTATGAAATCGGAAGATGCAAATATAATAATTAAAATGAAACGAAATATACATCATTTGATTTTAAGGAAAAGAATCCACAAAAGAAGTTTTACACTCATTTCACAAAATTGTGTTGGTGGAGTGATATACCATATGCTAGATATGCCTTTTAAAACACCAACAATAAATCTTTATATAAATGATGAAGATTTTGTGAAACTAGCGGAAAATCCCCGATATTATTTTTCTATTGAACCTGAGCCATTATTAGAAAAATATATCGAACCAACCGATGAACAAGTAAATTATCCTTTGATTAAAGTTGGTGATATAACAGTATATTGCAGACATTATAATAGCTGTAAAGAGGCTATTGATTCATGGAACAGGAGAAGAGCAAGAATAGATTATAATAATATTTATGTTATTGCTACGAGTTGGAATCTACATGAAAGTGCAGAATTAATAGAAAGAATAGGAAAATGTGGATATCCAAATGTAATATTTACTTATGAAAAATATGATTTGCCAAATTGCGTATATCTTAAGGGAGATAAATGGAAAAAAGACAAAAGAGGTTTCGTGAAACCAGCAATACCAAATTATTCTAAAAATGGATACATAAGGAACTTTGAAGAATTGTTCGATTTTCCTAAGTGGATAAACTACGGAGTAGTAGAAGAAAGATAGGAGGTGATTTTTATGAAATTAGCAAAAAATGAGCTAAGAATTTCTATTACAGCAGCCTGTAATATGAAATGTGTGTATTGTCATAATGAGGGTAATACAAAAATGGCAATGCTTACAAAAGAACAAATTAGAGAAATTGTAGAGGCAAGCAAAGATTTTGGACTTAAAAAGATAAGAATTACTGGAGGAGAACCACTTGTATCTCCATATGTGGAAGAAATATGCCAAATGCTAACAGAAGAATATGGAATTAGTGTAGAGATGAATACAAATGGAATTAAAATTGAAAAATTGCTTAGAATGATAAAAAAAGGATGGTTAAAAAAAGTTGTAATTGGCATGGATTATTTCGATAAAGAAATATCAAAAAATTCTCCAGTGGGTAAAAGTTCTGCTACAATAAAAAACAATATTCTTGAAATCAAAAAAACAGGCTGTGAAGTTCGTATAGCCACGGTATACAATGATGATGATGAAAATACCGAAAATATAGTAAGGTGGGCAGTTGATAATGATATTGGAGTAAGAGTTTTAGAAATTGTTAGAGAAGAAACTGATGAAGAATATAGCAAAAGATATATGAATCTTCAAAAGAAAATTGCTGCTGATATAGAACTTGACTGGCATATAGATAGTGTTATGGAAGAATTAAATGGCGCTAAGGATGGAAAAGTATTAGTAAAATTTTATCATTCTCTTTGTAGATTAGGCTTATGTAATATCTGTAAAAAGGTACCATTTAGAATAACAAGCAGTGGTATAGCTAGACCATGCATCTTAACTTCATCAACAGATGTTGATTTATTTGATGGAAACATACGTGAGAATATTACTAAAGTTATGAAACAAGAAATTAATATTAACAAAATAAGAAACTCGGAAGTTATTATAAAATAGAAAGGAAATACACTGTGGCTGTTGAAGGAAGTATCTTAAATAAGGAAAGTATTAAAAAAATTATGATTGAACAATATGGTATATCAGTTGAAGCAATAAAAAAAATAAATAGAGGAAGCGCCAATGTGTTTGAGATTTTTTCAAAAGGTAGTCATTATATATTAAAAGAATTCCAAAGTAAAATTGACATTGATAAGATTAAAATTGAATATACGGTTGTTGAACATTTAAGAAGAGATGGAGTAGCTACACCAAAATATATTTTAAATAAAAATGGAGAATTATACTTTGAATTTAACAAAAGGCTTTTAATAGTACAAAAATTTATAGAGGGACAAGTTGTGGATTCTAATACGTCAAATCAAGAACAAATTATAGAATCTGCATGTGTATATGGAAAAATAATAAAGTCCTTGGAAAACTTTAAATATGAACTGCCTGATTTTAAGAGACATTATATGTCAAAAGAATTGTGCGAGCAAGATATAAAAAATATTGAACAATTAATAAAAATAAATAAGAATAAAGATGTTAATGATGCATTATTGCATAAAAGGGAAATATTATTAAAATTGAAAGATTTGGATTATACCTGGCAGAATAAGTTAACATATAAAAAAAGTCATGGTGATTATACGGTGGCTCAATTTATTTATAATGACAAAGAAAACATAAAAGCAATAGTTGATTGGGTATCAGCGAGGAAAATTCCCGTTGCAAGAGAGTTAATTAGAAATTATTTTTTTATGGCTAAGGAAATAAAAAAACAAAATGTTAATTTCGAGTTTTTCTTAGAGTATATAAAGGAATTTGAAAAATATCAAGAATTAAATGATTATGACTTAAAATATATGCCATTATTGTATCTAATTGAATTATCGAGAACAATATATGGTTATGAGCAATATGTTTACAATAACTTAGTAGAATATTTAGATTTTGGAAATGAACTTTATAATCAATGTTTATGTATAGAAAAAAATAGCGATGAACTATCAAGAGAGTTACTAAAGTTAAAAAAATGTAAATAAAATGAAAGGAATGAAAAATATGAATTATTCTAATGAATGCCCTTTTTGTACTGAGACAAGATATATTAACAATAAATTAGCAAATTTACCAGCTGAAGAAGCAATATTATTTGAAAATGATGATATATATGTGAGAGTTGATATTTCTCCACTATGTTTAGGGCATATTTTAATTATAACGAACAAACATTATTTAAACTTTTTTGAGATTCCGAAAGAAATGAAAATTCAGGTTAGCAAATTAAAAGAAAAAATAAAAGAAGTTTATAAAGAAATATATAATTCTGATGTTCTGTTTTTTGAACATGGCTCTGCACAGTCAGGATATGCAGGAGCAAGTATAGATCATGCACATTTACACTGTATTCCATACAAATTTGATTTGACGGAATCTTTAAATAGAGAACTTGGACAGGCTGAGGAATGTGATATATTATCACCAGAGAAACATTTTAACAATGAATTTTCTTATATTTATATAGGAAGTGAAAAGAATGGAAATAAAATTTATAGAGTTGAAAAGTTACCAAGTCAATTTTTAAGAAGATTGGTGTT
>CADBTM010000256.1 GCA_902797555.1 Oscillospiraceae bacterium | reverse complement strand
GCTCACCGGCAGCCAGACCATCAACCGGGTGTTCCTGCAATATCAGAACGACCTCACCGGCGAGTTTGAAAGCACCGGCGTCAGCTTCACCCCCTCCCTTCTCGGCAGCGTCAGCTTCACCGACGAAAAGAACGCCGCGGAGCTGAAAACCGTCCGCTATCGTTTGATGGTGCTGTACGACGGCATGGAGTACACCTCAAATCCGTTCACCGTTCGCTGGACGGACGATCCCGACGACACTCCGGAAAAGATGACCACGGCGGTGGAGCTCTATATCAAGAACGGCAAATTTGCCAACGGAGCGAGCTGCTATGACGGCGGCGCCTGGGTACGGCTGGACAGCGAGACGGAATATCTGGTCTATGACGTTTCGGGCAGCGACTGGTTCGGCCGCGCCATGTCCGGATCGGAGTACAGCCGAAACAGAAAAAAGAGCGACCTTATCCCGTTCGCGGAGTTCGACTACCACACCGGCGTTCTGACGCTCAACGGCGATCATTACTACGTCGATTTTGACGGCGACGGCGAAGAGGAGTGGTACGACCTGGGCGGAGAGATCGCGGCGATCCGCGTGCCCGACGACGCCTTAGGCTCTCTTGTCCTCAACGTGAAGGCCGACACCTGGATCGAGGGCGATTACGACGCCTTTGGATGGGACAGCTGGAACTACGGCGGCGGAAGCCTCGTCCGCGGAGACCAGCTCTACGCCCAAACCGACCTGATCGTCAATGAAAACGGCGGCGTCCGCATCACGTCGAAAAACGGCGCACTGCTCGACATGGACCGCTACGGCAGCATGGCTCCGGCGGCGGAGGGGCGCAGCTATGCCGGCGTCCGTGCCAGCGGAGATATCATCGTGGACGGCGACGTGATCCTGGATATCGGCATCGGCCTCAACGATGACTCGATCTGGTGGGACCAATACGGAGCGGACCGCTACGGCCTTCTGACCGAGGGAACGGTCACCGTTCGTGACAGCGCGTTCCTCGAGGTCCGGTTGCCCGCTCCCCAGGAGGGCAGGCACATGATCGGTGCTTCGGTCGCCGCAGACTCCGCGGCGATCCATCTGACGGGCGATTCCCTGACGGTGCTGGACTGCGCCTCGGATCCCGTCTATGACAACGAGACCTGCTTCGTCCTCCGGACCGATGCGCTCAGCGTGACGGGCAGCGCAAGGCTGAACGTCACCGGCCGCGGCGACGTCCAGACGGTCGTACGGGCGGACGGCGATATCCTCCTCGCCACCGACGACACGGTGATCGTCAAGGCCTACGGCGAATACGAAGCCACCGGCTGCTTCACGTTCGCGGGCGAAATGCGCATCCTGCCGCCCACCACCGTCAAGGCGGAATACCGGGACGGCGACGGGGATCCGGGCCTCGTACCCCACGGTGAGGCGACCCTGGACGGCGACTACGTCGTCTATCGCAGGACGGGCAGCGAGACGGAAAACGGGTTTGCGTCGGAGCAATACTATCCCGGCACTCCCTACACCGTCACGGTGGATACCGACCCCGGCGCGGATACCAACAACGAATACTCGGTCAACGGGGAGGAGTATCCCTCCCACAGCCTGACGGTGGAGCGCGAGGGCGCCGTCCTTTACGCCCGGACGGGCACGCCGGAGAGCATCGACGTCTGCGCGGGCAACCGGGTGACCTTCACCGCGGCGGATGCCATCCCCGGCTATGCCTTCTGCGGCTGGGAGTTTACAACGAACCTGACGCCCGAGGATCTGACCATCCAGGGCAGCTCGATCTCCTTCACCATGCCCGATCGGGACCTCTCTCTCCACGCGGTTTATTCCTGCGAGGCGTTCACTGCCGAGCCGCCGGTCTTCGTGGTGACGGACAGGTCTTCCACCGAGGGCCTCCTTTACTGGCGGGTCGACACCGGGATCCCCACGGTCCACGCCGTGTCGTTGGAATACCTCACGGAAAACGAGGCCGGCGAGAGCCGTTGGATCCCCCTCTACTGGTACGGGAACGGCGACTGGCAGGGCTGGGATCTGACGGAGGACATGCAGACCTATACGAACAGCCAGACCGGCGAGCGTTACTACGCGGGCGTTTCGCCCATCGGCCGCGCCGGGGCGAGCGCGCTTCCCAGGACGGTGGACACCGACGTTTCCACGACCTACCGCATCTATTTCTGGGGCAACGTGGAATATTACAGCCAGCCCTTTACCATCGACTTCGATCAGGGCATCCACGTCACACTCTCTCAGGACAGGAACGACACGGAGCTCAGCATTCCCGCTGACTACGTGGGCACGGAGTATCTTATCGATCTTTCGAGATATGTCTGCTCCGGTTTGGGACGCATGCGCTATTCCCTGACCCTCCGGGATCTTTCCGGCCCCATCGACGGGAGCGTATGCGAGGCCGCGATATTTGAAAACGGCATGCTGCGCTTCGTGCGGAACGGCGCCCACCCCGCGATTTACGGCATCGAGGGCGGCACTTACGTCACGGCGACCGATGAGGAAAGCGGCAGATCCTTCACGATCCCCTTCGACTTCGGGGAGATCTACGGTGCCGAGACCTATCCGCTGATCGTTTCCGGCAAAAAGGTCACCACGCAAAACAAGAAAGATATCCTCGGGGACGGCACGGCCTCCTATGACCCCGAGACCAAGACCCTTACCCTGGAAAACGCCGCGCTTGACGAGCTTTATCCCATGCACTCCGACGCCGGGCTGCCCAGCGCGGCCTACGCGATCGTGGGCGCGGGGGATCTGACCGTCCGCCTCATCGGAGAAAACACCATCGCCGTGGGTCGCAGCTCCTTCTGCCACGGCAGGTCCGATCACAGCTTTGACGGCCCCATCGTCGGCATCGGCACCGCGGACAACGACGCCTGGCGATCCTCTCTCACGGCGGATGACAGCTTCGCCATCACCTTTGAGGGCGACGGCTCCCTCACAATCCGGACCGACGGGGAGGAAAGCGCCGCGATCCACGCCGTCGGCGACGTGACGGTGAACGGTCCCGCGCTGACCCTGCGGGCAAAGTACAACGGCCTCACCTCGGAGAAAGGCTCCTTCACCATGAACGCCGGTACGGTGGATATCGATACCGCGCGCATGAGCTGCGTCGCTCTGTCCGGCTCCACCGCCCGCTTCACGGTGAACGGCGGCACCCTGCGGCTGAACGGCGGCACGGACAGCTACGCGGTGTCCATGAGCGCCACGAACTACCAGAACGCGGAGTATTTCCAGATCTACGACGGCGAAATGATCCTGCAGACCAAGTCGAAAGCCTGGAATCTGAGCAGCCGCGATATGTATTACAGTGACTGGATGTACAATGTCCTGGACGAGGAGGGGCGCAGCGCCCGCGACGTTGTGACGGCGCCCGCCACCATCCGGACGCTGGACTATCTGGAGTTTATCCGGGTGTACCCCATTTGGGTAAACGGCGAGCAGTTCACCTCGAAGCATCTGACCATCCCCTGCGGCAACGGAAGCGCCGTCTACGAGCCGGAGACGAACGCGATCACGCTCAACAGCGCGAAGATCACCCGCGGCGTCGCGTATTGGTACGGCGGTGAGGCGGCCTCCGGCATCTACGCCCGGCAGCCCGTCAGCCTCCGCTTCTCCGGTTTCAGCACGATCGACCTTTCCTCCCGGACCTTCCTGGATCTCAACGGCGCGCCCTATGAGCTCCTCGATCAGGAGACCGAGAACAGTCGGCATTTGTACGGCATATACGTCTATAATCCCAGAGAGGCGGAGGATCCGGTTCTGGAGCTTTCCGGAAATGGCAGCTGCACGATCAAGGGCGTGCGGACCGGCATCGTGTCCTATCAGGTGCCCATCTCCATGGACGGCCCCCGGCTGACGCTCACGGGCTGCGAGGGCGGCATAGACGGCGACGTCAAGGTCACCTCCGGCGCGCTCACGATTGCCGCCACGGATTACAGCATTTACGGCGATCTGGACACGAGGGACTACGCTTCCCTGTACGCCTACGGCGGCACGTCGCGGAGCGCGTGCGCCAGGCTCGTCCCGGATGCGGCAGGCGCCGGGGAAGCACCGGCCTCGGTCTTCGCTTACGCCTTCCTCCGGATCGGCAGCGGACCCATGATGGACGAGATAAGCGTTTCCGGCGAGATCCTTTCGAAGTCGTCCAGCGAGACGCAGATCCGCGTCAACACGTCCCGGCTTCCGAAAACACAGACGGTGAAGGTCATCGTCGCCCAGTACAAGAACGATCAGCTGCTTGCCGTGCGGACCGCGGTGGTCGATCCCGGAGATACCGAAAACGCGATTCTCCTGACCTTCGGCACGAATGAAGGAGCCACGTACCGCATCTTCGTTCTCGACACGCAGTACAGGCCGCTGGCAGACGCCTTTGATATCATCGGATAACGCGATGGCCGGTGCAGGGCAGAAAGCTCAGCAGTCATTCATAACAAAAAGGAGCAGTGGTTTTTGACCACTGCTCCTTTTCCGTTTTCAGACGCGCGCCGGCTTTATCGGCCCTCCACCCTGCTTGCGCAGAGCGGCCTCGCGTTTTCATCCAGCACGAAGATCTTCACGGAATCGTATTCGCCCGTCGCCGCTTCAAAGCTGAGCTTCCGCTCGGCTCCGCCCTCGATGGCGCTCGACTCCACCGCCAGCATCCGGCCGTCCTTGTCGTAAAACGCACAGTACACGGTCGCTCCGTTTCCCACGCAGCTTACCGTGACCTTCACAGCCGTCCCCGTGGGCGTGACGTTCCGGATGACCGCGCCGTCGGTGATGCCGGAGTGCTCGTAGTCGCTTCCCATGGGGGTCCCGGCATAGCTTTTCACGCTGCCGCTCACCCAAAGAGAAACGACGCTCTCCGGCTCAAGCGTACCGTCCGCGATCCGCAGCAGCACCGTGCGGGTATAGGTGGTCTCATTGGGATCGACGTTTGCCGGGGCGTGGCCCTGCTCCACTGCCTCCGCCGTGAAGGAGACGGGCAGACCGTCGCAGTCAAAGATTTGATAGTTGGACAACGCCAGCACCGAATCCGTCCCGTTTCCGGTATCCGCCATGTACTTGCTGAAGGTCACGAGGACGCCGTCCGCCGCGCAGTGCACGGCCTCCACCATCGGCGCGGCGGTGTCCACCAGCGGGATGTTCACGTCCAGCTGAACGGGCAGAACGGGCAGCAGCCACTTCCCTGCCCCGCGCACCGTGGCGGCAGCGTCGTCGCCGGAATCTCCGGACAGTCCCGCGCATTCCGCCGTGACGAACCAGAGTCCCTCGGGAACGCCCCACTGATAGCGGCCGTCCTCGCCGGTGATCTGTGTCGTTTCCCGGGGGATGAGCCTGCGGGCGTCGGCGGCGGGAATCACCTGGGAAACCTGCGCGGCGTCGGCCTCGGTGACGGGCCGGCTCTCGCCGTCCACGGCGTACCAAAGAGTGACGACTGCGGCCTCCACCGGATTTTCGATCACGCCCTCATAGACGATGCCGGAGGGATCGTGACCGACCTGATTGTGTTTGACGTTCTTTGACTTCTTGTCCTTGCCGTTGCAGTCCTCGTCGCCGGTGTCGTTGGCGTGTGCCCGGATGACGCTTTCCATCTCCTGCTGCGCCTGCTCGTAATTGGCCTCCATGCCGCTGTCGATTTTTTTGACGATCTGCTGGCAGGCCCAGTCAGTGCCATACGTGTAAAGCGTCGTGACTGTTGTTAAGGCAGCAGCCACACCTGCCGCACCGGCAAGAGAGGTTCCGCCGGTTTCCGGCGCAGCGAACAGGCCGATGCCGGCACATTCCAGCAGGATCTCCGTGTTCAGGAGGTTGATCACTGTGCTCTGGAGCATATCAAAGCTGTCGAAAAATTCTGACGTGCCGGCATGGAAGACCCAGGAGGTGTAGCGGGTCAGAACGGCGCTTTTTTCATTCCAGCTCAGCTTGCCGTAGCAGGGGGAAAGGATCATCGAGCTCAGGTTGGCGAATTGATTGAGCTTTCTCCAGGAGTTGCCCAGATAATTCCAGCCCTGTCTCATCCAGGCCAGCCAGCCGAAGCCCGCGCCGAGCCAGCCGAGCGGACCCGCTCCGGGGTTTTTCGTTATTGTGAGAATATTGTCCGCGACCGCCATGCTGG
>CADBTM010000255.1 GCA_902797555.1 Oscillospiraceae bacterium | reverse complement strand
TCGCCCTCAAAATGCCGTGGCGCAACCTGAAGCGCATCGGTGTCGGCCTTGTCTACACCTATATCGGTCTGGTGCTCTTCCTCACGGGAGCCAACGTGGGCTTTATGCCGGCGGGCAACTATCTGGGGCAGCAGCTGGCCGGGCGCGAGCTGCGGTGGATCATCGTGCCGCTGGGCATGCTCATCGGCTATTTCATTGTCAAGGCAGAGCCTGCCGTCTACGTGCTCAACAAGCAGGTGGAGGAGATCACCTCGGGCGCCGTTTCGGCAAAGGCGATGGGCACGGCGCTGTCGGTGGGCGTTTCGGTGTCGGTGGGGCTGGCCATGGTGCGTGTGCTGACGGGCATCTCCATCCTGTGGATGCTGCTCCCCGGCTATGGCATCGCCATCGGGCTTTCCTTCTTCGTGCCCAAGATCTTTACCGCCATCGCCTTCGACTCGGGCGGCGTGGCCTCCGGTCCCATGACGGCCACCTTCCTGCTTCCCTTTGCGCAGGGCGCCTGCATCGCGGTGGGCGGCAACATCGTCACCGACGCCTTTGGCGTGGTGGCCATGGTGGCCATGACCCCGCTGATCACCATTCAGGTGCTGGGCATGGTCTATCAGCTCAAGTCCAGCCGCATGAGCAAGCAGCAGCCGCTCACGCCGGAGCAAAGCTTTGCCATGATGGCCGAGGACGCCATCATCGAGCTGTAAGGAAAGGAGCATGGCATGAACGAGCTGTATCTGATGTTCACCATCGTGGACAGAAACAAAACCAAGCGGTTTTTGTCGCTGTATGAAAGCTGCGGCGTCAACGTGATCTTCGCCATGCTGGGCGCGGGCACGGCCAGCAGCCAGCTGCTGGATTCCTTTGGGCTGGAGCGGACGGAAAAGGCCGTCCTCACCGCCGCCGTCACCGACGTGACGTGGAAGGAGATCAAGCGGGGACTGGAGCGGCGGCTCCAGATCGACGTGCCCGGCACGGGCATCGCCTTTATCGTCCCCATGAGCAGCATCGGCGGAAAAAAGGTGCTGCAATACCTCACCGAAAGTCAAAACTATGAGAAGGGAGAGGAGACCGTCATGAAGGAGACCAAATACGAGCTGCTGGTGCTCATCGCCAATCAGGGCTACAGCAACATCATCATGGACGCTGCCCGGGAGCAGGGCGCAGGGGGCGGAACCGTCGTCCACGCAAAGGGCACCGGCGCGGAAAAGGCCGCTCAGTTTTTGGGCGTGTCGCTGGCCGCCGAAAAGGAAATGGTCTTTATCGTGGTGCGCAGCGACAGCAAAAACCGCATCATGCGGGCGGTGATGGATCAGGCCGGGCTGCAGAGCAAGGCCAAGGCCATCGCCTTCTCCCTCCCGGTCTCCGCCGTGGCGGGCATGCGCCTGCTGGAGAGCGAGGAGGAGGAATAATCCCCTATATGCTCCCCTTTGGGGAAGGTGGCATTGCCGAAGGCAATGACGGATGAGGTGGGACGACACCTTATGGCTTGGTACAACCTCATCCGCCTCGCTGACGCTCGGCACCTTCCCCAAAGGGGAAGGTCACCCGCGGGGGACGGAGCCCTATGCCCCCCATCGCGGCGCCACATCATCCGCATAGAAAAAAACGCCTGCCGTCCGGCAGGCGTTTTTGTTATCTCATCAGGCCCAGAATCAACAGGTGCAGGGGATAAAACACATAGAAAAACCATTTGTGAAAGGGGGCGCGGCTGCCGCCCTCGCCGTTGTAGCAATGCTTCAGCAGCAGGGGCACGGCGAAAACGCCGATCTGAAACGCGCCGCTCCACCATGGCTCGTCCAGCAGCATAAAGGGCACGGTGCCCAGCGCCACCAGATAAAACGCCCGCCATTTGCGCCTGTCGTCCTCCCGAAAAAGGACAAAGAACAGGGGCCACAGCACGTCGAACACCGGCCAATCCCCCAGCAGAGAGAACAGGCAGAGAAGCACGGTCAGCGTCACCTTTGCCCCGTGGGGCAGATCGCTCTTGTCCCACAGAAGGATGGCCAGCAGACCCAGGAACAGGGTGTAGATCACCCCGAATGCAAGCTCCAGCGGATAGCCCGTCTCGAACAGGCTGAAGGCCGGCCACGAGATCCCGGCAAACAGCCCCATCCGCAGCAGATACTGC
>CADBTM010000254.1 GCA_902797555.1 Oscillospiraceae bacterium | reverse complement strand
CCCATCCGGACCTGCGGATCGTCAACGTCAGCTCTGAGATCTACGAGATCCTGGACATGACCGGCTTTACTGAGATGATGACGGTCGAAAAGGCGTACCGCGTCGTTTCCACAGAGGGATGCGAGGTCATCGGCGAGGGCTTTAACGGCAAGGTCTACCGCATCGACCGGGATACGGTGGTCAAGGTCTATAAAAACGCCGAAGCCCTGGACGAGATCCGGCACGAGCGGGAGGTGGCGCGGCTGGCGCTCATCCTGGGCGTGCCCACCGCCATCTCCTATGACGTGGCCCGGGTGGGAGAGAGCTACGGCTCGGTGTTCGAGCTGCTGGATGCCCGTTCCTTTGCAAAGATCCTCGCCGAAGAGCCCCAGCGGATGGACTGGTGCGTGGCGGAATATGTCAAGCTGCTCAAGCTGGTGCACGGTACCGCCGTCCCCGCGGGCAAGCTGGGCTCGATCAAGGCCTATACGATGGAGCGCGTTCTGCGCACCTGCGCCGTTCTGCCCGCCCCCTACGGCGACAAGCTCAAGGCCATGATGGAGGCTGTCCCCGAAACCGACCGCATGGTGCACGGGGATTACCACACGAAAAATATCGTTCTGGCGGGGGACGAGGTGCTGCTCATCGACATGGACACGCTGGCGGTGGGACATCCCCTGTTTGAGCTGGCGCAGATGTTCAATTCCTATGTGGGATTTTCCGAGCCCGACCCGGATCAGGTCATGCGCTTTCAGGGCTTTTCCGCACCGGTGGCGCAGGAATTCTGGAAACGCACCCTGCGCGCCTATCTGGGCACCGACGACGAGGATCGCATCCGCGCCGTGGAGGACAAAATCCGCGTCGTCTCCTACGCCATGCTGGCCGATTGGAAGCACCGCCACGGATCGGACAGCCCTGCCGACCGGGAGGCCATCGCCCTGTGGACGGGCGAGCTGATGGAGCTGCTGGATCGGGTGGACGAGCTGACCTTCCGGCTGCCTGCCGATGTGTAATAGGAGGCTCCCAGTGATTCTGTTTATCAACGCCTGCGTGCGGGAGGGGTCCCGCACCCTGCGGCTGGCAAAACGGGTGCTGTCCCATCTGGAGGGAGAGGTGCAGGAGTGCGATCTGGAGCGGGAGGGCCTTTTGCCCCTCACCGCCCGGACCCTTGCACAAAGAGACGCCATCCTGCGGGAGGGACGGCTGGACGACCCCATGCTGCGCTATGCCCGCGAATTTGCCGCGGCGGAGGAGATCGTCCTCGCCGCGCCCTATTGGGATCTCAGCTTTCCCGCCTCGGTAAAGACCTATTTCGAGCACATCAACGTCACCGGCGTCACCTTTTCCTATGGACAGGACGGCCGCCCCATCGGCCACTGCAGGGCAAAGCGCCTGATCTATGTGACGACGGCAGGCGGCCCCATCCTCCCGCCCAATCACGGCTTTGCCTATGTCCGCGATCTGGCCGCCGGGTTTTACGGCATTCCGGAGATCGCCCTTTTCTCCGCCCAGATGCTGGACGTGATCGGAATGGATGTGGAGGCCATCCTCCGGGAGGCGGAGGACGGCATCGAGGCATATTTCGCAAAAAACTGAAGGGAAACGAAAAAAGACGGTATGCGTCGCATACCGTCTTTTCTTTTTATGGATGTTATTTTTCCGCCCTGTATTCGGCGATCAGCCGCCCCAGCGTCTCGTAGAGGAGATCGGGTTCGATGGGCTTGCCCAGGTGGGCGTTCATGCCGGCCTCCATGGTGCGCTCCACGTCCTCGTCAAAGACGTTTGCCGTCATGGCGATGATGGGGACGGTGCGGGCGTCCGCCCGCTCCAGCTCGCGGATGGTGCGGGTGGCCTCCAGGCCGTCCATCACCGGCATGCGCATATCCATCAGCACGGCGTCGTAATAGCCGACGGGGTGGTCGGAGAACATCTGCACGGCCACAGCGCCGTTTTCGGCGTGCTCGGTGAGCATATCCTCGATCTCCAGCAGATCCTGCAGAATCTCGGCATTCTGGAGCACGTCCTCCACCACCAGAACCCGATAGCCGGCCAGCCGGTTTTCGGCGGGCGCCTCAGCGGGCGTCGTTTCCACGGGGGCGGCGCCCGATTTGTTGAGCAGCACGGTGTGGATATTCTGCAGCAGGCTGTCGGCAAACAGCGGCTTGGCCAGAATGCCGTCCACGCCGTCCTCCCGGGCTTCCTCGTCGATGATGTCCCAGTTGTAGCCGGTGAGCAGGATGACGGCGGTTTTGCCCTCGTCATGCTCCCGCAGGGCGCGGGTCAGGTCGAGACCGCTCATGCCCGGCATCTTATAGTCGGTGAGCAGCAGGTCGTAGGGGCGGCCTGCCTCCTTGGCCTTTTGCAGCAGGGCGAGGGCGTCCTGTCCCTGGGTGGAAGTGTCCGTCTCGACGCCGATGGACTGGAGCACCACCTTGGCGTGCTCGCAGGCGATCTCGTCGTCGTCCACCACCAGCGCCCGCAGATTCTCCGGCAGACGGAGCTCCTGCTCGGTGCGGGAGATGCGGGTCGAGGCCTTGAGGGCCAGTGTGACGGTAAAGGTGGAGCCCACGCCCTTTTTGCTCGCCACGTGGATGTCGCCGTTCATCATCTCCACAAAGTTTTTGGTGATGGCCATGCCCAGACCGCTGCCGCCATACCGGTTGGTGGAGGTGGCGTCCTCCTGAGAGAAGGCCTCAAACAGCTTGGGGATAAAGGCCTCGTCCATGCCGATGCCGGTATCCCGCATGGTAAAGCGCATGGTGCACAGACCGTTTTCCTCCGAGACCTGCTCCACCGTCAGCGTCACGTCGCCGGGGGCGTCGGTAAACTTGACCGAGTTGCCAAGAATGTTGATGAGCACCTGCTTGAGCTTCATATCGTCGCCGAAATAATAGTCGGCCACCTTGCCCACGATGCTGCATTCATAGTGCAGACCCTTGTCCTGACACTGTCCGTTGATGATGATATT
>CADBTM010000253.1 GCA_902797555.1 Oscillospiraceae bacterium | reverse complement strand
TGGAGCTTTCGCTGGACGAGGGCGAGCTCACCGGCGGACGCCGCCGGGAGGCTCTGAACGAGCTGGAGCTGGAGCTGGTCTCGGGCGACGAAAGCGCGCTTTTGCGGGCCGCCTCCGCCCTGGGTGCCCGCTATGGGCTTGTCCGGCTGCGCACGTCCAAGCAGCAGCGCGCCATGGCGCTGTGCGAGGAGGACGCCCTATGAAAATGCACGCCAAAAGGCGCCCCCTCCCGTGGCTGATCGCCTGCGGCGTACTGCTGGCGCTGGCCGCCGCCGAATGGATCGTCAGCCGCAGATTCGAGGCCGTTGGCGCGCCACTGCGTCAGGGGGCGCAGTTTGTCTCCGCCCTGCTGTCCCGGCTGTTCGGCCTGCTGCCCGTGCCCTTCAGCGAGTGGTGCTTTGCGGGCATCGTCATCGGTGTGCCCCTGTGGCTGGTCATCACGCTCATCCGCCGGGACTGGCGGGAGCTTTTGTGCGGCTTTTGCCGGCTGCTCTGCTTTGGCGCTGCGGTGGCCTTTTTCTTCATGTGCCTCTTTTTGGTGCAGCACTCCGCCCGACCTCTTTCGGTGCGGCTGGGCCTGCAGGGAGCGGGCTATACCTCCGCCCAGCTGGAGGAATATGTGGCGTACACCGTGGATCGGGTCAACGCGCTGGCCGATCAGGTCCCCCGCACCGACACGGGGGAATGCGCCTTCGGCGACTTTGGAGAGCAGGCGGAGCTGGTGCAGTCCGCCTACCTTGCTCTGGCAAAGCGCGAGCCCGTCTTTGACGTGACCCAGCCCGCCCGGGGCAAGCGCAGCCTGCTGGGAGGGCGGATCATGTCCTATATCGACCTTGCGGGCTACTATTTCCCCTACACGGGCGAGCAGATCGTCTCCACCGACGTGGTGGACAGCCACATCCCCTTCAATCTCGCCCACGAGGGCGCCCACGCCCGGGGGATCGGCCCCGAGGCCGAATGCAATTTTGCGGCGTGGCTGGTGCTGTACGAAAACGACGACGTCCGTCTGCGCTATTCCGCGTGGTTCAACGCCTATATCTACGCCAACAACGCCCTGTTTGAAATCGACCCCGCCGCCGGAGGCCGGCAGTACGAGCGCCTGTGCCCCCAGGCACAGTACGACTGCAAGGTGCTCAACGACAGTCTGCGCCCCTTTGAGGGAAAGATCAACGACGCCGGCTCGGCGGTCAACGACGCTTACATCAAGGCCACCGGCCAGCCCGACGGCATCCGCAGCTATGGCCGGGTGGTCGACCTGCTTTTGGCATATTACTATGAAAACGAAACCGACTTCCGGACAAACTGACGAGCGGCTGACCTTTTCCGACGGGGAAGCGCTCACCTATTCGCTGATCCGCAGCAGACGCAGAACCCTTTCGGTGGAGATCACCCGGGAGGGTCTTGTGGTGGTGCGCGCCCCCATGCGCCTCCCCAAAAGAGAGATCGAAGGCTTTTTGCGCGGGCGTCAGGGCTGGATCGTCACCCACCGCGCAGCCCAGCTTGCCCGTGCCGCCGCCCATCCCGCCCCCGACGCCCAGGAGGAGGCTCGCCTCCGGGCGCTGGCAAAGCAGGTGCTCCCCCCGCTGGTAGCGCGCTACGCCGCCCGGATGGGCGTGCACCCCACGGGGATCACGGTGACCGGCGCAAAGACCCGGTTCGGAAGCTGTTCCCCCAAGGATCGTCTGTCCTTTTCCTTCCGGCTGATGCAGTATCCTCCCGCCGCCGTGGAATATGTGGTGGTGCACGAGCTGGCCCACATCCGCGTCCGCAACCACAGCGCCGCCTTTTACGCCGAGGTGGAAAAAATCCTGCCCGACTGGCGTCAGCGGCAGGCGCTGCTGCGGAAATAGGCGTTTTGTGCCGAATCCCGAAAAAAACTCTTGCCGTTTTTATGGCGACGATATATAATTTTTATATCCAAGCAAAACAAAGGAAGTGTTTCCCATGACCATGGATCAGATTGAATGCTTTGTGGCAGTAGCCTCCACCGGCTCGATCAGTCAGGCCGCCGTCCGGCTCTACCGCTCCCAGCCCAACCTCTCCTACACCCTCAAGCAGCTGGAAACCGAGCTGGGCTATCCCCTGCTGATCCGCACCAACCACGGTGTGATCCTCACGCCCAACGGTCAGGAGTTTCTCTCCCACGCCCAG
>CADBTM010000252.1 GCA_902797555.1 Oscillospiraceae bacterium | reverse complement strand
GGCAACAACACCTCCGGCAGCCACAAGCTGAATTCCGCCATCGCCCAGGCCTATTACGCCAAGAAGCAGGGCCTCAAGGGCGTCACCACGGAAACCGGCGCCGGCCAGTGGGGCACCGCCCTTTCCATGGCCTGCGCGTACTTTGAACTGGACTGCAAGGTGTTCATGGTGAAGGTATCCTATGAGCAAAAGCCCTTCCGCCGGGAGGTCATGCGCACCTACGGCGCTTCGGTCACCCCGTCGCCCTCCGACACCACTGCTGTCGGCCGCAAGATCCTTGCTGAGCACCCCGGCACAACCGGCTCGCTCGGCTGTGCCATCTCCGAAGCGGTGGAGGTGGCCACCTCCAACCCGGGCTATCGCTATGTGCTGGGCAGCGTGCTCAATCAGGTGCTGCTGCACCAGAGCGTCATCGGTCTGGAGACCAAGGCCGCTCTGGATAAATACGGCATCGAGCCCGATATCATCATCGGCTGCGCCGGAGGCGGTTCCAATCTGGGCGGCCTGATCGCGCCCTTTATGGGAGAAAAGCTGAGAGGGGAGAAGAACTATCGCATCCTCGCTGTTGAGCCCGCGTCGTGCCCCAGCTTTACCAGAGGCAAGTTCGCCTATGATTTTTGCGATACCGGCATGATCTGCCCCTTGGCAAAGATGTATACCCTCGGCGCGTCCTTCATTCCGTCGGCCAACCACGCCGGAGGCTTGCGCTTCCACGGTATGAGCCCCGTCCTCAGCCAGCTCTATCACGACGGCTATCTGGAGGCCGTTGCGGTAGAGCAGACCAAGGTCTTTGAAGCGGCAGAGTATTTTGCCCGGGTGGAGGGTATCCTGCCCGCTCCCGAATCCAGCCATGCCATTCGCGCCGCGCTGGACGAGGCGCTGAAATGCAAGGAGACCGGCGAGGAAAAAACCATCGTCTTCGGCCTCACCGGCACCGGCTATTTCGATCTTGTGGCCTATGAACAGTTCAACAACGGCACCATGACCGACCACATTCCCACCGACGACGAGCTTGCGGCCGGATTTGCCGCGCTGCCGCCCCAGCCGGAAAACTGAAAAATAAAAAGAAAAACCGGAGCGGGAAACCGCTCCGGTTTTGTTTATAAAAAATATAGATACTACTGCGCTTTTCCTCTGCTGGTGATCGGCCAGACGTGCAGCACGTCTTCGCCCTGGATCAGATGGATGCGGTCAAAGGTGTTGATGGTGGTGCAGCAGTGGCCGGGAACACAAAGCAGCATATCCCCGGGGAGCAGCTCGGTGTTTTCCGCGAAAATGGTGGTGTGCTCCTCGCTGAAGCTCAGCTCGGCATCGGGAAAGGCGGGGAAGAAGGGAGCGTGCTGATCCATGGTCAGGGTCTTGACGCCGCAATCCACCACCACCCGGTCGGGCTTGACCGAGACCACGCTGGTGAGTACATACAGAGCCTGACGGAAGGGGAGCCCCAGTGCCTGATAGCTGCTGTCCATAAAGAGATAGCTGCCTGCCTGAAGCTGGGTATACACCGTGTCGTCCGGCTTTTCGGCGCAATAGCCGGTGCTTCCGCCGCAGACATGGAAGACGGGGACGCCCCGCTCCTCCAGATAGCCCTTGAGGCGGGCCACCTCGGTCTCGATGCGCAAAAGCTCCCGCCGGCGTTTTTCGCCGTCCTCTTCGTGGGAAATGTGCCCTGCATAGGCCTGAATGCCGGAAAAGGTCAGATGGGGCAGGGTGGAGATGATGCGCGCCAGACGGAGCACCTCTTCAAAGGTCTCCACGCCGCAGCGGCGCATGCCTACCTCATATTCCACAAGGATTCCCAGATGCCCGCCTTCTGCGGCCATGGCGGCCTCGAGGGCGCGGATGTTTTCCTCATCGTCCACACAGACGGTGAGCTGTGCCCGCTTTGCCAGCGAGGCCAGCAAGGGCAGCTTTTCCTGCTGCACCACCTGATTGGCGATGACCACGTTCTGAATGCCTTCCCTTACCAGATCATCGGCCTCGCCCAGCTTGGCGCAGGTGATCCCCGCGGCACCCTGATCGATCTGCATCTTGGCGATCATGGGGCACTTGTGGGATTTGTAATGGGGATACAGCCGCATTTTTGTGCCTTGCAGCACACCCTTCATAATGGAGGCGTTCTCCTCCATGACGGTTTGATCCAGCAACAGCGCCGGAGTGGAGAGTTCCGTGATCTGCATACAGGCTCCTTTCTGATCTCAGTGCCGGTTCCGGCCGCCGCGATGGTTGCGGCTCCGTCCGCCCCGGTGGGAGGAGGGGCGCTCCTCGCCCTTGGCATTGACTTCCTTGACTTCTCTGGGGGATTTGACCCCGGAGACCGCCTTGACCACCACCAAAAAGTCGTTGACCGTGCCGTTTTGCATGGCGCGCATCACGTGGCGCGCCACGTCGGGCGCCATCTGCACCAGGCTTTCGTTTTCCTTGATGGTGATTTCGCCGATTTCGTCTTTTTTGATGCGGGAATATTTCAGGATCGAATTGACGATCTGACGCTCGGTGACGTCATGATTGCTGCCCACGTCAAAGGACAGCACGGCGTTGCCGCCGTTTTCCGCACGCCGTCCGCCGTTTTTGCCCGAGGGACGGGGACGGGAATCCCGTCTGGCGCCGTTTTCGTTGCGATTGGTGTTGCGGGCATAAAACTTGTCCTCCGGGGTTTCCTCCAGCCCGTTGAGGTAATAGGGCTTCAGCTGGATGCCGGTGGTGTCGGCGATATCGGCCAGGCCGAAGAATTCGCCGCTGCCCGCCACCAACGTAAAGGCAACGCCGGTGTGACCCGCGCGTCCCGTGCGTCCGATGCGGTGGACGTAGTATTCCATATCCTGCGGGATGTCATAGTTGATGATGATATCCAGCCCGGAGGCGTCGATGCCTCTGGCCGCAACGTCGGTGGCTACCAGCAGATTGACGCTGCCGTCCTTAAAGGCGGCCATCACCTTGGTGCGGGCGCCCTGTGCCATATCGCCGTGGAGGCATTCCACCCTCATCCCCATGTCCTGCAGTTCCCGGGTGAGCACGTCCACCATCCGCTTGGTGTTGCAAAAGATCAGACCGCGGCTGGCGCCCTGCTGCTCAAAGAGCAGACGCACGCTCTGAGCCTTTTTGGACTTGGGCACCTCCACATAATACTGGTCGATGAGATGGAAGGCAGTGTCGCCCTCGTCGCCCTTCACCAGCTCGGGGTTTTTCAGATAGCGCTGGGTGAGCCGCAGAATGGGCGGCGGCATGGTGGCGGAAAAGAGGGCGGTCTGCCGCTCGTCGGGGCAGCTGTACAGGATCTGTCGGATGTCCTCGATAAAGCCCATGTCCAGCATCTCGTCGGCCTCGTCCAGAATGGCCAGACGGATGCTTTTCAGCTTGAGCGTCCGGCGGCGCAGATGATCGATCACACGGCCGGGCGTGCCCACCACCACGGCAGATTGCTTGAGGGCGCGGATCTGGGTGTCAATATTCTGTCCGCCGTAAACGGTGACCACCCGCAGACCTTCTTTATATTTGGAAAACTTGCGCAGCTCTTCGCTGACCTGCATTGCCAGCTCCCGGGTGGGGCAGAGCACCAGCACCTGCGGGTCGGCCTGTTCGCCCGGCTCCCGGATCATCTCGATGGCGGGGATGCCGAAGGCTGCCGTTTTGCCCGTGCCCGTGCTCGATTGGCCGATCACGTCCTTGCCCTCCATCATCAGAGGGATGACCTTTTCCTGAATGGGTGTAAACTGTTCATATCCCGTATCCTCGATGGCGCGGATCATCTCCGGCGAAAGGTTGAGGGATTCCAATGCTTGTTTGTCCATACCGATTCTCTCTTTCAAAAGTTCATACATATTTACAATACCACAAAACCCTTTGGGAAGCAATCCTTTTCTTTTCAAATCCTTCCCGCGTAAACCGGGTGGTTTCAAGGACAAATTGACAGCGGACGGACAAGCTGGTACAATAAAAGAAAAACGGAAAGGGAGGGGAGCGCCATGCTGACCGTCGTCACCGGAGGGCCGGAGAGCGCAAGAACAGAGTATTTGCTTTCTGCGCTCAAGGCGCGTGCGGACGCCGGAAAACCCGCTTTGCTTTTGGTGCCCGAGAGCATCTCCCACCAGGCGGAGCGGCGACTGCTGTCCCATTGCGGCAATGGGGCGGGACAATTTGTGAGCGTCACCACCTTTCGCAAGCTGACCGACGACGTGTTGGAGGCGGTGGGCATCCGCCCCGAAACGCTGGACGAGGGCGGGAGAGTGCTCACCATGCACCGCGCCCTCACCCAGACATCCTCCGCGCTGCAATACTACCGGGGCGCCGGGCGTCCCCAGCTCACCGAAAAGCTGGTGGAGATCGCCTCCGAGCTGCAGGTGTGCGCCGTGACGTCCCAGCAGCTTTTGGAGCTGGATGGGCTGAGCCCAAAGCTGCGGGATATCAGCATGATCTATGCGGAGTACTGCGCCCTGTGCCGTCAGGGCAAGCTGGATCCTACCGCCCGCATTGACATTGCCGGCGAGCACCTTGGGGAAAGCGGCCTACTGCGGGATACCGCCGTCTATCTCGACGGCTTTGAGGGCTTCACCGCTCAGAACTTCCGCTTCCTCGAGCGCGTGCTGGAAACTGCGGAATCGGTGACCGTAGCCCTATTGATGGGGCAGGATGAACTGCTTTACACCGAGCAGCATAAAACGCTCCATCGCTTGCTCCGCATGGCGGACAGACGGGGAATGGAGCTGCGGAGGATCGCGCTTGCCGATCGACAGGAGACGCGGGCGGAGGGCTTGCGCGGATTGTCCGACGAGCTGTTCCGCTACCGCTCGCCCCAGCCCAAAACAGGGGAGAGCGTTGCTTTGTTCCGCTGTGCCGACCCGGATGCCGAATGCGAGCTCGCCGCCGCCCTTGTGCGTCAACGGGCACTGGAGGGCGTTCGCTTGCGGGAGATGGTGGTGCTGTGTGGCGATCTGGAGCAATACGGCGGGGCGCTGTCCGCCGCTTTTGAAAAATACGAGATCCCCCTGTTCCTCAGTGAAAAGACCGATCTGCTGCAAAAGCCGCCCATCGCGGCGGCCCTTGGCGCGCTGGAGGCCCTTGAGGACGGCCTTTCGTGGGAGAGCGTTCTCGACTGGCTGCGGTGCGGACTGACTTCTTTGGGCCAGGACGAGCTGGATCTTTTGGAAAACTACTGCTTTATCTGGCAGATCCACGGGGCAAAATGGTTCGAGCCCTTCACCTCTCCCACCTGCGGATACGGCAATCCCGCCGCGGATGAGGGGGAAAAACTGGCCAGAACCGAAAATGCCCGGGCGACCGTTGCCGCCATGCTTTCCCTCCTGCGGGACGGTATGACAGGCTGTGCTGACGGCGGTGCGTTTGCCGCCGCCTTCCGGCGCTTTTTGAACGAAATCGGTCTGGAGCATGCATTGGAGACACGCTGTAACGCACTTTTCCTTTCTGACAGGGAACGGGAATCTGCCGAGACTGCCCAGCTTTGGCACATCCTGTCGGATGCCCTCGAGCAGTTTGCGGCGTCCATGGAGGGCGTCCCGATGGATCGGGGAGAGTTTTTGCGCCTGCTCAAGCTGATGCTTCGGCAATATGACGTAGCCGCCATCCCGCCCTCGTTGGACAGCGTGCTGGCGACCGAATTTCAGCGCTTTTCCGGGGACAGCCTGAGGGAGATCGTGATCCTCGGTGCCCGGGAGGGTCTTTTCCCTCCGGACAAGCCTGCCCTCAGCCTGCTCACCGAGCAGGAGCGGGACGCGCTGGCCGATTGGGGCGTGGAGCTGACCCAGAATGCGTTGGAGCGGGCATGGCAGCAGCAGTGTGCCGTGTGCCGCGCCGTGGCGTCTCCCACGGAAAAACTCACTGTTCTTGCGCCCCGGCGCCTCGCCGACGGCACCCCCGCGCCTGAGAGCTATCTTTTTCGCCGACTTAGTCTGATCTCCGGCAGAGAGATCGGGGACGGCGATCCCATTCTTGCGCGCCTGCGACTGACGGCGCGGCAGCCGCTGTATCAGATGGCCTGTGAGGCCGCCCAAGGCACCCGGACCGCCGAGGGCATAGCTGCCCTGCAGGACAGGCTGACCGACCCCGCGGACAGAGAGAAGATCGAGGGACTGCGGCACTATGCCGCCGCACCCCGCGGCCCGATCACCGATCCCGCCCTGGTGCGGGAGATGTACGGCGGCAGGCTGAGTATGACGGCCTCCCGCATCGAAACGGTGTCCTCCTGTCGGTTTTCCTATTTCATGCAGTACGGTCTCAAGGCAAAGCCCCGCAAGGTGGCGCGCTTTGGCGCGCCGGAGATCGGCACTTTTGTCCACTATGTGGTGGAGCATGCCGTCCGCGAGCTGTGTTCCGACCCGGAGGGCAATCCGGATGCCATCACCGTCAAATACGTCAATCTCTATTGGCAGGAAGAGCTGCCCCCCATGTGGCGCACCGCCCGGTTTCAGGCGATCTACGATCAGGCGGGCAAGCTGGCCTGCCGCATCGTCCGCAACGTGTGGGACGAGATCTGCGCCGGCGATTTCCGCCCGGTGTGCTTTGAGCTGGATTTCAGCAAAAACGGCGATCTTCCTCCGCTTTTGCTGGAGGAAGCGGGAGCAACCCTCACCGTCAAAGGAAAAATCGACCGGGTAGACGGCTATATCCGGGGGAACACCCTTTATCTCAAGGTGCTGGACTATAAAACCGGAATCAAAACCTTCCATCTGTCTGATGTGCTGTACGGGCTCAATCTGCAGATGTTCCTCTATCTGCTCATGCTGGAGCAGGGCGACCGGGAAAAGCTCAAGCAGCTCACCGGTGCGGAGAGCGTCACCGACTTTGAGCCCTGTGCCGCCCTTTATATCCCGGCAAAAAGTCCCTTCCTTTCGGTCGATCCGGGGGAGGGAGAGACCGCCATCCGGGAAAAGATGGACAAGGAGCTGCGCCGCATCGGCATCGTCCGGGGCGACGGAGACCTGCTGGAAGCCATGGAGCACGGCAGCGCCTTCCGCTTTCTCCCGGTGACCATGAAGAAGGACGGCGGGTTCTCTGCCACCTCGTCGGTGGCCTCCGCCCAGCAGATGGGGCGGCTGATCCGCAAGACCGAGCGCATCCTGCGGCGCATCGCCTCCCAGGTCTCCCACGGAGATGTGGAGGCCAACCCCTATCGGGTGGGGAGAGATGACACCTCCTGCCGTTTTTGCGACTATAAGGACGCCTGCCATTTTGACCCCACCATGAAAAAAGACAAATACCGATTTTTGCCCTCCCGGTCTCCCGCAAAGGTACATGAGATTCTGGAGCGGGAGGAGCTGGACGGCGGGGAAAGGAGGGATGACCGGTGAGTGTGTCCTTTACCGACCAACAGAAACAGGCCATCGGCGCCCGCGGCACAAGTCTCATCGTTTCGGCTGCTGCCGGAGCGGGCAAGACCATGGTGCTGGTACAGCGGGTGATCGACCTGATCTGCGATCCCGTGGATCCTTGCGGCGTGGACGAGCTGCTGGTGGTGACTTTTACCAACGCTGCCGCCGGAGAAATGCGGGAGCGCATCAGCAAAGCCCTCCATGCCTTGCTTGCCGAGCATCCGGAGGATCGCCG
>CADBTM010000251.1 GCA_902797555.1 Oscillospiraceae bacterium | reverse complement strand
GTTTATTGTTGAGCATCTGCCGGACGGCCGAGCTGCTCCTCGTCCGCTGAGCCCGCAGCCTTGTCCCATCTTGGGGCATGGCCGCGGTGTAGAGGCAACAGCTCACCAGCCGCCCGGCGATCTCAGTCTTTTTGCGCTTCAGACGGCGACCACCTCCCCCGTCCGTCTCCGTCTCCGGAGTGATCCACCGCGCCGCCCTTGGCTGGATCGTTGAGGCACGGACTGTCGCATCGACCTATCATGGGCAGGTGGCAGTCCGTGCAGCATCTCGCCGTCCGCACACGTGCGCAGTAAAAGAGGGAGCACAGCCGCTTGGCGCTTACTCCTGCCATAGATCTCGCGCCGCCTCGGCGGCCTCTCGGCTTGCAAAGACCGTCCTGCCGATCTGATTCAGCCGGCGCCGCGGCGTCACCGTGCAGCCGTTTGGCAGATTGTACCGCGTCACCACCATGCTGTGGCTCAGATTGGTCTTGAGAATGATCTCTGTCACCTTTTGCCGATGGATCTCGCCGGTGCTGCGCACCAGCACCCACACGTCGTCCCCCGGCATCACCGGCAGCTCCACGCTTGCCGGCCGCGTCTGATTGTCAGTCATGCTAGTCTCCCCTTTCCTTCAGCTCCCCGTCGCCGGGGAGCACGATCTCTGTGTGCTGCTTTTCCTCGATCCGGCGGGTCAGGTCGCGGATCCGCGCCTGACCCCGGACGAAGAGGAGGATCAGCAGGGCGACGGTGGCCGCCAGCAGATAGATCAGCGCCTTGTCCAGAGCCTCCCGGCTCTCATAGGCCACCGCCCGGATCAGCCTGCGGATCTCACGCATCTTTTGCCTCCTCCGGTTTCGGAATCCACCAGCGCACCGGCGCCTCGATGGTGTCGTTACTCCCGGCAAATCGCCACTTGCCGTTCCGCCAGTCGGCCAGCTTTGCCGTGGTGGCAAAGCGCCCGGTCTCCAAAATCAGCACGGCCGACAGCTCCTTCACCGGCGGCTTGACGCTGCCGTCGAACCATCCGCCGTCGCCCATCTTGGGCTCAGGCCGCACGGCGGCCGGCGCCGGGTCGTCGGTCAGCCCGCAGATGTAATCCGCAGAGCATCCTGTCAGCCGTGCCACCGTGGCCACGTCCTCCACCACGTCCACCAGGTCGCCGTGGAGGTAGTTGTCGGCTTTGGCTTCGGGATCGGCGAGGATCCGCTCGATGCCGTTGCACTTCCAAGGGGAGCCGTTTCTCGTCTTCTGGAGTACCTCCTGCACAGTCAGACCCCGGGTCTTCGCGCCGGGTGCGATCCGGCTCCACACCGCCCGGGTGCGGGCTGTGTTCTCTCGACGGTCGGCCTCATTCTTTGCCTCCTCGGCTTTCTTCCTCTGCCTCTGCTCGGCCTTTTCCTTTTTCTTCTGTTCGGCAGCCGCCGGGCAGCGGAAGGAGCAGACCTTGTAGCAGCTCATGCAGCACTCCGTGCCGCAGCACATCTCCCAGCTGTTGCGCACGTGAAAATCGTGCTCGGCAAAGCGCATTCCGTTGGTACAGCCGTCGCAGCCCTTGCGGTGGACTTTTGCGCGGAGGTAGTCCTCGGCGTGATCCAGCACCTTGCCGGTGACGTAGCCGGAGACGGCCAACTTGCCCTTTTGCTCGGCCGCCATCTTTTGGAGCACCTCCGGCATCCGCGCCAGATTGTAGGCGCCGTCGGTGCTGATCTCGCCCTTTTGCCACCGCAGCTTGAGATCCTCCCGCAGCTTGGTCTCGATGACGTTGAGGGTGTTGATCTTGGTGCGGCTCACCTTCACGGCCTCGGCCACGTGATCCCGCATCCGCCCCGGAAACTCCACGCCCTTTTGCTGCAGGGCGTAGAATAGCTCGGTGCAGCGCTTGGTCTGCTCGGCCAGCTCGGGATCGGTGAGCCTCCGCGTCCCGCTGTTGGCAAAGATCAGCTTGAGCTCGGTCAGCTCGGGCAGCTCATCCGGCGCCTCGATGATGCTGGGCACCCGCCGGAATTGCTCCTTGCCCTCTTTGACAAGCCGCTGGAGCGCCGCCATGCGCCGGTGTCCGGAGATTACGACGTAGCCGTCGCCCTCCTCCCGCAAAAGGACGGGCTGCTGCAGCCCCACCAGCTCGATGTTGCCCGCCAGCTCCTCCACGCCTTCTTTGTCCACGCGGTAAAAATTGCGGGGATCCGGTTTGATGCGATCGATGTCGATGTCTACGATCTGGCGCGAGGCCGTGTCCGATTTGGACACCGACCCCAGCACGGCCGCCAGGTCAAAGCCCTTTTTGCTCTCGCTCATTTTCCGGCACCTCCTCCAAAGCGCTGATCTTCCAGCCACTCCCGCACAAATGCGCGGTAGTCGATGCCGGCGGCGCTGCGGGGAGAATAGACCCGCAGGGGCTCTTGCTCAAAGGTCATGCGGTTGACCTTGTCGCTCCGACGGATGGGCGTAAAGACCTTGACGCCCGCCGTCTTCCGCAGCTCGTCCTCCATCTGGAGGATGATGGGATCCATGTACCACATGGTGGGCAGCAGCCCCGCCACCCGCAGGCCGGGGTTGATCTTGCGCATGTTGTTGATTTGGCGCAGCAGGTTGGCCATCCCCTGGATGGCAAAGGCGTCCAGCTTGATGGGGATGATCACCTCATCAGCGGCCACCAGCGCCGCGGCAGAGGCCGCGTTGAATGCCGGCGGGCAGTCGATGAGCACGTGCTTGTAGAGGTCGGCCTGCTCCAGCTTGGCCACCAGATCCCGCAGGACGGTGGCACTGACCTCGCCGGTCTTGACGGCGCTCAGATCCAGATCCATCAGCTGATCGCTGCCGCAGATCAGATCCACCTTTTCCAGCTCGGTGCCGACGATGACCTCGCCCCAATTTTCCGGCAAGGATCGCCCGGTGAGCTTTGCCGCCCGGAGCAGCTCCGCCAGCGTGACCACGTTGGGCGCCGCGCCTCCCAGCAAAAAATCGGTGGTGTTGCACTGGCTGTCGGCATCGATCACCAGGGTGCTGCGGCCGTAGTCCCCGGCGAGGATCGCCGCCGCATTGATGGCGGTGACGGTCTTCCCGACGCCGCCCTTGAGGTTGAGGATTGCTGTGGTCTTCATTCTTCCACGCTCCTTTTTTTAATTTTTGATATCAAGCGAATTTAAAGCATTCCACCATGCGCCGTCCGGCCAGAGTGTATGCGACGGCGTAGTGATTGTGCGCCTCGTTGACCGAGATGATCGTGCCCTCCACGTCTCTCTCCCGCAGGGCGGGATTAGGTTCCTCCGGGTCATAGATCGACCGGCGGAAGGTCACGCGCTCACCCACGCGGATGCGGCTGCGACTGATCTTGGGATCCATGCTCTCACCTCCTCAAAACGGCAAAGTCTCTTGCTCCATCTCCGGCGACGCCGGGACGAAGCCCTCGGGCACGCTCCCGGGAAGGACGGCCTTTTGACCCTCACGCCGTCGCCCGATGACAGAAAACCGCTGAATCCAGCCCTCAAACTTGAGATCGAGCTCCAGCTTTTCGCCATCCTTATTTTTTGCGACCTTGAGGATCCGGTTGCTTTTGTAGTCCTTTGGATCCTCCGGGTAGAGCAGCGCGATGGCGTCAGCATCCTGCTCGATCTGGCCGGACTGGCGCAGATCGCTCATGGTGGGCGGCAGCTGCTTGCCTCCCTTGGTGGTCTCCGGACGGGAGAGCTGGGACAGCGCCACCACCAGGATGCCGCTGCGCTGGGCAAGCGTGTGCAGATCCTGGGAGATCTGGGTGACCTGCTCGTAGAGCGTCGCCCGGGCGTTTTGCGGGCGGACATACTGCAGGTAGTCCACAAATATCGCGTCGTAGCGCCTCGCCAGCGCCGTGGCGCGGATGTCGGCCACCGTCAGACCGGAGGCCTGGATGACGTCCATGCTCAGATACCGCAGGCTTTCCGCGGCCGCGGCCAGTGCGGCTTTGTCCGCCTCATTCAAATCGTGCCGCAGCACCTTGCGATTTTGGACGGCAGAGATCTCCGTCAGACTGCGGACGGCGATGTCCTCGTCGTCGGTCTCCAGGCTGAAATAGCCCACCCGCAGCGTGCGCGCCATGTGTCGGGCGATCTGGAGGGTCAACGCCGTCTTGCCGGAAGAGGCAAAGCCGCCGATCACAAAGAATTTCCCCTTGCGCAGCGCAACCTCATCGTCAAAGATCCGCAGGCCGGTGCGGATGAAGGCGGGCTTTTCGCCCCGCTGCACCTTGTCCATGTAGGCCGCTGCGGCATCGCCGACCGATGTGATCCGCAATCCCTCCCGCTCACAGGTGAGCTGCTGCATGGTGTCCACCAAGGCGGACACCTCCGCCACGTCCTCGCAGCTGTCCACAGCTGCGGCCACTGCCTTGATCTCCCGCATCTGGGCTGCATCCCGCAAGGCCTTTGCCCAGTAGGGCATGGCGGCCGGATGATCGGGTGCGGCCATGGCCGCCTCGATGATCGGATGATAGTCCGACCCGGCCTCGTGCTCCACAGACAGGACGTCGATGGGATCGCCCTGCAGGTGCAGATTGCGCAGCGCCAAAAAGACACCGGCCGTGCCTTGGCTGGTCATAATCTTTGCCGTCGCCTCTGCGACGATGGCGCCCACCGTCTCAGGATGGCGGATCATGCCGCCCAGCAGCGCCAGCTCCATCTCCGGATAGGCTGCGCCAGGCTGGCGGATCTGCTCCATCAGGTAGGAGTCATCCATCAGATCACCTCCGGATCAGGCGCCCAGCCTCCGGACTGCGCCGCCGGGCGGATCTCCGGCTTGTCCTCATCCTCCCACCGTCGGCCGTTGAGCCACGTGGAGGCATAGGGCATGTAATGCTTGGGATCCTCGCAGGCGGCGATCTGGCGCAGCAAAGCCCTGCCCATGTCCGCGATCAGAGCGGCATCCGGCCGGAGCCTGTCCCATGCGCGGATGGCGGCCTGCTTGTCCTCCCCCCGCGGATAGACTTTCCAGAAACCCGCGAAGCGCTCCGGAGCCCAGTCGGGCGCCGTCTTGGTCTTTCGCCCTTTCGTGAGAGCCGCCCCCTGTGGGGGACTTATAGGGGGTGATGGTAAATTCTCTTTATTATTCTTCCGGACATTTTTGTCCGGAGGGGTCCGGTCAATTTTGTCCGGAGGGGTCTCCACCCAGAGGCGGCGCTCGACAACGGCATTTGTCTGCGTGTCGCGGACGACCTCCACCTGGAGATAGCCCCGCTCCGCCAGCGTCTCCACCAGCCGCCGGACCGTCCGGTCCGAAACGCCGTAGAGCTCCCCCAGGGTGGCGTTGGACGCCCAGCAGTAGCCCCGGCTGTCCGCCAGTGCGCTGATCTCTGCAAAAAGCAGCTTTGCGTTTGCGGGCAGGTCGGGATCGTAGCGGACGCCGGCGGGGATCACCGCCCAGTAGGCCGGGCGGCGCTTTTCCTCCGCAGGAGCAGCTGCTCCCTCTGCGGCCTTAATCTCCGGCATGGCTGGCCTCCATCTCCATCATCGTCACCTGCATGGCCTCCAGATGGGTGCGCAAAGCAGCGGCCTCCCTCTCGGTGGCAAAGCAGGCATAGGTGAGCAGCCCGCAGCACAGCAGCAGGCTGATGATCACACCGCGCATCATGCGCACGGTGCTGATCCGGTTGTAGCGTTCTTTCTTCGTCGATCTCATTTCGGCGACCTCCTTCGTGGTTTATAGACCACACAGTTTTCATCTGCCGGGCAGCCTCGGCTGTGGCCGGCGACAAGAATGTACTGACAAATTACTGACTTTTCGCTCCCGCGGAATCCATAGACGCATCGGGCACAGCTTGCTTTGCGAGCCACTCCATCACCGTGCGCATGGTCTCCGGCGAGCATCGGTTGCCCTTGAGAATTTTGCCGATCGTCACGTCGGAGACTCCGATCTCCTTTGCTGCCGCTGCCTGAGAGAGTCCTCTCCGGTCGATGGCTCGGATCAACTGCTCCGCAAAAGGGACGGGATCATCCCGCGTCTCCTCCGGCGCTTTGCGCTCCTTCTGCGGCGCCGGCGCGTCGTCGCTCTCGTCGTGGTCAAACGTCTCCAGCAGCAGCCCCAAAAAGAGCCGCAGCTTTGCCTTTTCCTCCGGCGGCAGCTGTGACTGTCGGAGATAGACGGCGAGCATGTGCTCCTGCAGTGTCATCGCTCTCCCTCCTTCCGGCTCAGCGCCTCGGCGATCTTTTTGCCCAGCGGAGAGATCTCCGCAGCGCTTCCGTCGAGCAGACAATGCTTTTTTCTTATCGCCTCAACGGCCTGCATGGTCTCCGGGTCGTCGGTGATCGTCCAGATGGGTCCTTTCTCCGAAAACTGCCGCACGATTATGTTTTTGAAAACAGGCCTGACCTCTTCCGGCATGGATGCCCAAACAACCCCAACCGCGGAAACAGCCTCCGCAATAATGTCGCCGATTTTCCCGTCCATACTGACATTGAATCTGCCGTTTTTTGCATCGCAGACATATCTGATCAATTCGATCACTCCTCTCTTGCGAATTAGACTTTAACGAATGTTGACTGCACGTCGTCCATAAGCATTTTCCGGTGTTCCGACGGACGGCGACGTGCGCCGCCCGCCGAGGGGAATCAGGGCTATGGGAACCCTCGGGCGTCTGAGTTTCACCGCCCGTCGGGACGCCGGATCTTTTTTGTCAGCGCTTCCAGCGCTGGTCGGTAAAATGTCCGCTGGTGGAAAAATTCCACCAGATAGATCCATCCTCATTTTGGTGGACGCCATGGGCGGTCAGCCGCCAGCCGTCCTCCCGCAGCAGATCGGCGTCGCCGTGATCCGCCCAAATGCAAAGAAAGCGGCCGCCGCTCTGATGCCCGTAGATCTCGCCGGCACGGAGATCAATGCAACGCATGCTCATCCCATCACCTTAGCTCTCTGCCATGGCCAGCCATTTGGCCATGCCTACCTTGCTGACTTTGTAACGACCGCCGACGCGGATCATCGGGAAGCCTCGCAGAGTCTTGAGCGTCTCCGGATCGATCCCCAGATAGCGGGATGCCGCCGTCAAAAAGACAGTGTCGCCAGATGACTCCTCCCCCGCAAAAAATTGCCGGATGTCTGCGAGGTGCGCCTCATAACGCGCCTGCTCCAGCTCTTTGGCAAGCATCAGGCATCCTCCTCTCTTGCTGCTTCTCCCCTTTTGTGATAAAATAATCAAAAGGGGGCTTCTCAAATGCTGAATAATTCCGAATATCAAACAATGAAATACATTAGGGAAAACCCCGACAGCACGCGCAAGGATCTTGTCTGCGCAGCGGAACTTCCGGGGACGGTGCCTCAGAAAAAAGCAGTCATTGACGGTCTGAAAGCCCAAGGGCTGCTGAAATCTACAATACAATCCTTTGACGGAAAATGGGGGATTTACAGGCTGACCGAACAGGGGCTGCAGGCGTTAGCCGCCTACGAAGACGCATCGCAGAAAGTGACCGACGAGAACGCCCGCAAGACCAGCGACAAGCGCGCTGATCGCAAGTTGAATATAGGCCTTGCGCTTTTGGGCATTCTTTTTACGATCATCGTTGGCTTGTTTCCTCTCCTCCTCCGCTCTTGCGGCTGAGGCGTCCTCTTCCCGATCGGTCGGAATAACGAATGATTCCAAGTATTTTTTTACTGCTGCATCCCTGTCCGTGAAAAGGCCGAATTGACAGAGGCAATTGAAAATCATGGCCTCGCCAAGAAGATCGGATATTGTGTCGAGGATCGGCTCGGTATAAAACTCTTTGGTATTTGCGTCAGGCTTGACAGCCGTCCCATATGTCATTTTCATTTCATCAAATCCGTCCGGCTTATCTCCGGCGAGCTCATCCCATTCACCACAGCACAAGCGGAAATAGACCAGCCCCATCCGGGAACAAAAATCCAGCTTTTCAGGATCGACCGCATTAAGACGGTCGATCTTTTCTTTTCGATTTTCTTGGTCGCAATAAAAAAGCATGCCCATTTGTCACTCCTCCTTTCCCGATACAAACAGATCATTGATGCTGCACCCCAGCACCGACGCCAGCAGCGGAAGCTGGCGCGTGCGAGGCAAAAAGCCCTCAGTTTCCCAACTACTAATCACGCCCTGAGAAACCCCCAGACGCTCGCTAACCTCATTCTGGGTAAGCCCAGCGGAGATCCGAGCGTCTCTCAGTCGCATTACATTCTCGCTCAAGCGGCATCTACCTCCCATTGGATATCAGATAACCAATTTAAATGTATAGGTTTTGCCAATAATATACGCTATATTTTTTCATTTGTCAAGTAGAATATTGGTTTTTTATAGGTTTTCTTCAAAATTCATTGATTATTCGCCCAGCCGATATTATAGTAAGTATAGGAGGAGGCGATAAAAATGAACCGTCTGCGAGAAGCCCGTAAGGCAAAAGGCTTGACCCAGAAACAAGTCGCAGAAACGATTGGACTCTCTCAAGGGTCGTATTCTACCTGGGAAAATGGACACACAAAGATCGACGCCAGATCTCTCCACCGTCTTGCTGAAATCTTTGATGTGACCTCAGACTACCTGCTCGGTATTGAGAGCAATTATAAAACAAAGCCATTCATCCGCGTCCCCGTTGTGGGCATGGTTGCTGCAGGCTATCCCCATTTTGCCGACGAGGAGATCCTGGACTTTGAGGAGGTCAGCCCGGAGTTGGCCGCCAGGGGCGAGCTCTTCGGTCTGCGGGTCACCGGCCAGAGCATGGAGCCCATGATCATGGACGGGGACATCGCTATCGTCCGCCGGCAGGACGATGCAGAAAATGGCGACACCGTGGTGGCCAAGGTCAACGGCGACGAAGCCACCGTCAAAAAGCTGCGCAGATCCTCTGACATGCTGACCCTTGTCCCCATCAACCCGACCTTTGAGCCGCTCTTTTTTACACCGCAGCAGGTGGACGAGCTCCCCGTGCGGATCATCGGCAAGGTGGTCGAAATCAGACGAAAGCTATGAGGTGAAAATCATATGGGAACTCGTTTCCGAAAAAGTATTCGTTTACCCGGTGGTTTTCGGGTAAATATCAGTAATTCCGGCATCGGCTACAGCTGCGGCGTAAAAGGCTATCGGGTCACGCACCGCGCAGACGGCAGCATGACGCGCACGATATCCATTCCCGGAACTGGGATCAGCCATCAGCAAAAAATCCGGCCTGCCTCCACGCAGCCTTATCGCACGCAGCAGTCCTCGGATTATCCGCAGATGACGCCCCCCGGCGAATCGGAATACCCTCCCAAAAGAAAGCGTAATCGGTGGAAGCTCGTCGTCCTGCTGGTGCTTCTTGCTGCGGTTTTCGCCGGTCGAGTTTATGATGCCTATGTATCGGGGAATCTTCCGTTTCTCAACGCTGAAAAGGCCGTGGCGGCTTCTTTTATTGATGCCGCCCGAATGCCAGTGTCAAACGATGACTCATCTATCTCCTTTTTAACCTATCCAGGCGCAGTAATGCCAGAGCAGCTCACACAGGTTTCCATTAAGGGCAACACCAGCATCTCTATTGCTGTTATCGGTTCGGACGGTCAGACCGTGATGCCAAGCGCCTCTGTCAAGTCGGATGACTCTGGCATCGCAACCTACGCCTTCCGCGCTCCAAAAGACACAGGAATCTATGCGATTCGTGCAGCGGCATCTGGGGATCGGAACGAAATTTATTTCTTGGTCACGCCCATGCCGGATCGGTTTAAAGCGAACGATCTTATTACGCTCAAGAGTCGGTATGAAGCAGCCTTGGCGCCCTCTTCCGCCGTTGCCGAAGCACCTCCTGAAGAAACTGCTCCCGTTGCGGTTACCCGATCACCGGTTGATCAGCCTCCCGCAACAACGTATATCCTGAACACAAGCAGTAAAACGATCCACATATCGACCTGCTCCTACGTCGGTAGAATCAATGCCGAAAACAAGAAAGAATCGGACGCTTCGCTGGAAACGCTCAAATCCCAAGGCTATAAGACCTGCGGACACTGCCTTGCAGGAAAATAAAAATTGTGTCCAATTTGGACACAAATGAGGTATGATATGAAAAAGCGCATCTACGAGATTATTGAAATTTCCGATGGAGACCTTGCCAGCGCGATCTACGACTACACGATGATGGTGGTGATCATTGCCAGCCTCGTGCCTCTCGCATTCAAAGAGGTCACGCCTTTTTTGGCCGTTCTGGACAAGGTCACCGTTGTCGTGTTCATTGCCGACTATGTTTTGCGGCTCCTTACTGCTGATCTCAAGCTGAAAAAAGGAGCCGTCTCCTACTTGATCTACCCCTTCACGCCGATGGCTCTGATCGATCTGCTGTGTATCCTGCCATCATTCACGGCTATTGCCGGAGGTTTCCGCCTATTAAAGATTTTTCGCCTGTTGCGTGCATTTCGGGTTTTCCGCGCATTTAAAATGCTGCGATACTCCAAGTCGCTTTCCATTATTATCGGTGTGATCCGGGAACAGCGCACGCCCCTGCTGGCCGTTGGCACACTGGCCTTAGCGTACATCCTGATTTCAGCCCTTGTGATTTTTAATGTAGAACCGGAAAGCTTTGGCTCGTTTTTTGACGCCGTATATTGGGCGACGGTCAGCCTGACCACTGTAGGCTATGGCGATATCTATCCGGTCTCCACCGCCGGGCGGATCATTACGATGCTGTCGTCCGTTTTCGGCATCGCCGTCGTCGCTCTGCCGTCTGGCATTATCACCGCCGGGTACATGGATAAGATCAGCAAGTCCGGTAAATGACCCGTGTCCAATTTGGACACAAAAAAAAGACCGCCCCGGTGCGGCAACACCGAAGCGGTCACGCAAACTCTCCCCACAACAACACATAGGGCGAAGTCTACCCTTTTACTATAATCGACTTTGCCCGGAAAGGCAAGAGAAAAATGGTAAAAAGAAAAGATGGCAGATGGCAGGAGCGCCTGACCTATGAGGTCAACGGTGCCCCGCAAAAACCGCGATACTTTTACGGCAAGACGAAAAAAGAGGTGCTGGCCAAAATCTCCGACTTTAAGGCGCAGCTGGCCTCCGGTCGCATCTTTGAGGTGGTCGCCTGGGAGTGGCTGGATCAGGCCGACATCTCCGAAAAAACGGAGCAAACATACCGGACAGTCGTGACTCAGCTTTGCAGCCACTTCGGCAAAACGCCCACCCGTCAGATCTCTCCGGCGGACGTGGCCGCCTTTGTCAAGGCGATCAGCGACGGCCGCTACGCCCGCCGCACCGTCCAGATGCGGGCGGATCTGCTGCGAATGATCTTTGACCATGCGATTTTCAAGGGCGACGCATCTGTCAATCCGGCGGCGACGATCAAACTGTCCAAACGACTGCGTGTCGAGCATCGGCAGCTCGCGCCGGATTCCTCCATCCAGGCGATCCGCGACCACGTGGGCGATGACTTTGGGCTTTTTGCCTTTTTTCTGCTGCACACCGGCCTTCGTCCCGGCGAGCTGCTGGGGCTGCGGTGGGAGGATGTAGATCTGGATGCCCGTCTGATCCACGTCCGCCGGGCGGTCTCCTACCCCAGCAATCAGCCGTTGATCAAAGACCCAAAGACGGAGGCCGGCACACGGGACGTGATCCTGCTGGACGCACTGGCCGCCAAGCTGACGCCCGGCGACGGCTACATTTTCGGCGGCGAGAAGCCTTTGACAAAAACACAGTACCGCAAACGATGGGAGACATATGTGGCGACCGCCGGCGTTACGGCCATCCCCTATCAGCTGCGGCATGAGTTTGCCACGATCTGCTTTGACGCCGGGCTGGATGCCAAAGACACCCAGCATCTGATGGGGCACGCAAGCATCACCACCACCCGCAATGTCTACACGCACATTCGCGAAAGCCGGGAGCAAATCTCTGCGCAAAAGCTCAACGATTACGTCTCCCGGATCCCGGGGATCTGACACACTTTTGACACCCAAAGCCATCCGATTTTGCCTGATCTCATCCGGATTTCAATGGCTCTTTTTGCAGAAAAAATGAATATGAAAAAAGCCTTGAAAACATTGAGAATACAGTGTTTTCAAGGCTTTTTGCTTTTGGTGACTCAGCGGGGATTCGAACCCCGGACACCCTGCTTAAAAGGCAGGTGCTCTGCCTGCTGAGCTACTGAGTCATATGGCTGGGCTGGCCGGATTTGAACCAGCGAATGCCAGAGTCAAAGTCTGGTGCCTTACCGCTTGGCGACAGCCCAGTATCAGCCGTCCTCCGG
>CADBTM010000250.1 GCA_902797555.1 Oscillospiraceae bacterium | reverse complement strand
CAGCTCGTTTTCCCGGCGCTCCACCGTTTCCCGGATGCCCTCCAGACGGGCGGCAGCCTCCTTGGCGCGCTCGTGGAGCTCTTCTTCCCGACGCTTGAGGTCGGCGGCGTAGTCATAGGCCTCCTTGGGGAGAGTCGTTTTGACCTCGGCAGCAAGCTCGTTTTCCCGACGCTCTACCGTTTCCCGGATGCCGTCCAGACGCTCCCGGATTTCCTTGGCGCGATCATGAAGCTCCTGTTCCCGACGATTCAGATCCGCCATATAATCTTCTTGCTTACTCATGATCTTACCTCCATTCGATCGGTGTCCATAGGGGACACCTTTTCTTTTTCCAACTCTATTGTAGCCCCTTTTTCCGAAAAATCAAGGGGTCAACGAGCGAAAAAAGACGATTGTCAGAAAATATTTTTGGAAATGCGGCAAAAACCGAAATTGGCGTGCACTTACTCCGCGTCGTCGGTCACAACGCCGGTGATCTGGTCCCGATGGGCGCAGAAGGAGCACAGGCGGGTGCGGTTCGCGGCAATGGCCTCTTCCACGGTGCCGAAGGTCAGCGACTCGGTGTTGTTGAGCGCGCCGCAATCCTCGTGGGTGTGATAGACCTTGCCAAAGGGCGCCCAATAGACGGTCTCATCTCCAAGGACGTTCATTGCGGCCTGCTGCTGCTCCTGAGAGACGGGGTTGAAATCATAGCTGCTGACGCCGCCGATGAGCAGAGCGACGATGGCGACGATGGTGACGATAGCCTTGGTTTTCTTGTCCAGATTCTTATTGGCCAGAAGCAGGATGATCAGGGGCACAAAGCACACGACGGCGGCGATGACGCCCATATTGTTCCACAGCCAGAACAGCGTCTTGTTCTTTTCGGAGGCGGGCTTGATGTGGTTGGCCTTTTTCCACAGCTGGGATCCGGCGATCACGGCGGCCAGATCGAGGACGATGAGCAGGATCAGCTGCCAGATCTGGGGCAGGAAGTGGGGGCCTTTTCCGTTGAGCACCAGAATGGCGAGAATCTCAAACACCAGACCGAGCACCCACAGGCAAACGGCGCCGATGCGCAGACCGGTGGCGTTGCCCACGGGCTTTGCCTGAGTCATTTTCTTGTCGGTAGCTTCGGCGGTCTCTTTCTTTTCGGCGGCCACCAGAGTATGTTGTTTCTTTTCTGCCATAGGATACACTCCTTTGTCATTATTTTGGGGTTTGGCTTGACAGGAATCTACTTCTACAGTATATAACAAAAAAATCATTTTTTCAATATCCACCCACAATATCTTGACATTTTCCGCAAAAAAGGCGCATAATAAGACAAACTTTACAGAAAAAGGAGATCGTACTTATGGATCTGAACGCATTGATGGGTACGCTGCTCAGCGGCGATGCCGTTTCCAACATGAGCCAGCTCACCGGCGCCTCTCAGGAAGAGGTGCAGAGCGTCCTCACCTCCGCCCTGCCCGCCATGCTCAACGGTGCACAGGCGCAGGCCAACGACAAGGAAACCGCCGAGGGCTTTGTCAACGCTCTGGCGCAGCACGCACAGGTGGACACCTCCGACGTCAACGCCTTTTTGCAGAACGTGGATGTGGAGGACGGCGCCAAGATCGTGGGACACCTGCTGGGCAATCAGCAGCAGGGCACCGCGCAGGCCGCTGCCGAAAAGGCAGGCATCACCGCCGGCTCCTCCAACCTGATCCTGTCCGCTGCGGCGCCTCTGCTCATGAGCCTGCTGGGTCAGCAGACCTCGGGCAATCAGAACAACAATGCCTCCGGCATCGGCAGCCTGCTGGGCGGCCATTTGGGCGGCGGCAACGGCGGGAGTCTGCTGGGCAGCCTGCTGGGCGGCACGGCAAACGGCAAGAAGGATGAGAAAAAGGACGAGAAGACCGGCCTCGGCGGCATCGCCGATCTGCTTACCGGACTGCTGAAATAACCCGATCACAAGAAAAAACACTCGCCGCAGGGCGAGTGTTTTTTTGCTTGTGGGATCAGGCTTCCTTCACCACGATCTTCCCGTCCTCCACGGTGGCGAACAGGGCGTGGATGGGATGCTCAAAGCTGTCGAGGATCAGATTGGCCGCCTGATCCTCCACTTGCTTTTCGATGAGACGGCGCAGGTTGCGGGCGCCGTATTTCACCGAATAGCTCTCCTTTGCCAGATGATGCAGCAGCGCGTCATCCCAGCTCAGCTCGATGCCCGACCGGGCGACGCCGGTCTTCAGGTCGCCCATCATGATGGCGGCGATGCGGACAAAGTCCTCCTGGGTCAGCTGGTTGAAGGAGATCACCTCGTCGATGCGGTTGATAAACTCCGGCCGCATGATGTCGGACAGCGCCTTGAGCGCCTTTTCCCGACCCTGCTGGGTCAGGGTGGTGCCAAAGCCCACCGTGCCGTCGCTGCGGTCGGATCCGGCATTGGAGGTCATGATGATGACGGTGTTTTCAAAATTGACGTAGCGGCCCTGGGCGTCGGTGATCCGGCCGTCGTCCAGCACCTGCAGCAGCATGTTGAGCACGTCGGGATGCGCCTTTTCGATCTCGTCAAAGAGAATGACGCAATAGGGGCGGCGGCGCACCTTTTCGGTGAGCTGTCCCGCCTCGTCATAGCCCACATAGCCCGGAGGGGCGCCGATCAGCTTGGAGACGCTGTGCTTTTCCATATATTCGCTCATATCCAGACGGATGAGGGCGTCCTCCGTGTCGAACAGGTCGGCGGCCAGCTGCTTGACCAGCTCGGTCTTGCCCACACCGGTGGGACCGACGAAGATAAAGGACACCGGCTTGCGCTTTTCGCTGATGCCCGCTCTCCGGCGGCGGATGGCGGCGGCCACCGCGTCCACCGCCTCATCCTGCCCGATCACCCGGGTCTTCAGCCGGGCGGCGAGCTGATTCAGACGGGTGAAATCCTGCTCCTGCACCTTGCTGGCGGGGATCTTTGTCCACAGCTCGATCACCCGCGCCAGATCGTCCAGACTCACCTGCGGGGCGGGAATGGCGCGGAGGGCGGCAAGCTGATCCTCCAGCTGGAGCATGCGGGAGCGATTCTGGGCGATGCGGGCATAGCGATCGGCCTCGTTGTCCTCCTGAGCGGTGGGGTTTTCCAGCTCGTTCTGCTGCTCGGTCAGTTCATCCAGCTCCTCCTGCAAAGCGGGGATCTGGCTGAGGGCGGCGTTGCGCAGATTGACGTCCGAGCAGGCCTCGTCCAGCAGATCGATGGCCTTGTCGGGCATAAAGCGGTCGTTGATATAGCGGTGGGCGAGATAGGCGGCCTGCACCACCACCTGATCGGGGATGACCACCCCATGAAATTGCTCGTAATAGCCCTTGACGCCCCGGAGGATATCCTCGGTCTGAGAGAGGGAGGGCTCGTTGATGATCACCGGCTGGAAGCGCCGCTCCAGCGCGGCGTCCTTTTCGATGTATTTCCGGTATTCCTTGAAGGTGGTGGCGCCGATCACCTGGATCTCGCCCCGGCTGAGGGCGGGCTTGAGGATGTTGGCGGCGTTCATGCTGCCCT
>CADBTM010000249.1 GCA_902797555.1 Oscillospiraceae bacterium | reverse complement strand
GCAGTATTTCTCGTAAAAGCCCTGCACCTGCGCTTCAAACTGCGCCTGCGTGCCCCGATTGTACAGGAGGACGTCGCAGTGGGCGGCGTAAAAATCATCATCCGGCTGGGCGTTGAGGCGCGCCAGCGCCTGCTCCTCCGTGATGCCGTCCCGCTTGCGGATGCGGGCGAGGGAGACCTGCTTTTCGGTGAGCACAGCCACCGTGATGTGGCACATGCGATCCAGCCCGCTTTCAAACAGCAGGGGGACGTCCAGCGCTACCAGACGGGCGTCGGAGGCGGCGATGCGCTGACGGATGACAGCGATCACCCGGGCATGGGTGATGCGGTTGAGATCCGCTCTTGCCTCCGGATCGGAAAAGACGATGGCCGACAGGGCGGGGCGATCCAGCCTGCCGTCCCGGAGCACGCCGGGGAAACGGGCGTTCAGCTGCACCAGCATTTCTCCGTCGGAGGCCAGCAGCTCGTGATAGATGGCGTCGGCGTCGAGCACCAGCGCGCCATGCTGCGCCAGCAGAGAGGAGAGGACGCTTTTCCCGCTGCCCGTCCGTCCGGTGATGCCCACGACAGTGCGTCCGCCGGAGCAATCGAGGGCGGAAAAGCCCGCAGCCTTGCGCAGACGGTTTACCGCACCGGCATTTGCCCCCGCAGACCGGGGACATTGGGCGAGGATGCGCCTTGCGTGGGTGTGATCAAAACGGCGTAGCAGGGTGAACAGCCGCCGGGCGTGGGCGGCGTGATCCCAGCTGTAGCCCAGGGAATAGACCAGGCGGGAGCGCTTTTCCCGCATGGCAGGGAGATATTCTTCAAAACAGAGCACCCCGTCCCAGCTTTGTCCCGCCTGCGCATACAGGGCGGAAAAGCTCTCGTCGGGGGAGCCTTCAAAAAGCTGCACCGGCGCCTTTGGAGCATAATGCCGGTACTTCATCCCGGGAGCGCGGGGCTTTTCTCCGTCGGCCAGTCCTTTGCTCACGGCGGGATCGGTGGCCGCCTCGCCCAAAACGGCGGCGATCATCTCCTCGGTGATGGCGCCGGGACGGAGGATCTGGGGCACGCCCCGGGTCATGTCCACCACGGTGGATTCCACCCCCACGGTGCAGGCGCCGCCGTCCACTACGGCGGCCACCTTGCCCTCCATATCATCCAGAACGTCCCGGGCGTTGGTGGGAGAGGGCTTGCCCGAGCGATTTGCGGAGGGAGCGGCCAACGGTACGCCCGCCGCCTCGATGACGGCACGGGCGATGGGATGGGAGGGCATGCGGATGCCCACGGTGCTCAGTCCCGCCGAGGTGCGGTCGGGGATGATGGGCTTCTTTTTGAGCACCATGGTCATGGGTCCCGGCCAGAAGGCCTCGGCCAGCCGCAGCGCGGTCTCCGGGATCTCCTCCACCAGATCGGAAAGCTGCTCCATCCGGGCAATGTGGACGATGAGGGGGTTGTCCTGCGGACGCCCCTTTGCCTCAAAAATGCGTCTGACGGCCTCCTCATCCAGGGCGTTTGCCGCCAGACCGTAGACCGTCTCGGTGGGGATGGCCACCACCTCGCCCTGCCTGAGCAGAGCGCCGGCGGCGGCAATATCGGCTTTTTTGCTCCCGCGAAGCAGGCGCGTGCAAATGGATTGCTCCATAGGATCCGTCCTTTTCGATCACTGACCGGCCTGGAGCTTTTCCATCCGGTCGTGAGTAATCAGTGCATCGATGAGCTCGTCCAGATCACCGTTCATGATCTGATCCAGCTTGTACAGGGTGAGGCCGATGCGATGGTCGGTCAGCCGCCCCTGAGGAAAATTGTAGGTGCGGATGCGGCCGGAGCGGTCGCCGGAGCCCACCTGATCCCGCCGGAGACCGGCGCGCTGGGCATCCTGCTTTTCCCGCTCCATCTGATACAGACGGGAGCGGAGCAGCTTCATGGCCTTGTCCTTGTTTTTATATTGGCTGCGCTCGTCCTGACATTCCACGATCAGCCCCGTGGGCAGATGGGTGATGCGGATGGCCGATTCGGTCTTGTTGACGTGCTGGCCGCCCGCGCCCGACGAGCGATAGGTGTCGATCTGCAGATCGGCGGGATCGATCTCCACTTCCACCTCTTCGGCCTCGGGGAGGACGGCCACGGTGGCGGCGGAGGTCTGGATGCGCCCCTGACTCTCGGTGTCGGGGACACGCTGCACCCGATGGGTGCCGCTTTCAAACTTGAGACGTGACCAGACGCCCGTCCCCTCTACGGCAAAGCTGATCTCCTTGATGCCGCCCAGCTCGGTGCGGTTTTCGTTCATCACGTCGATGTGAAACCGCATGCGCTCGGCGTACATGGAATACATGCGGAACAGATCGGCGGCAAAAAGCGCCGCTTCTTCTCCGCCCACGCCCGAGCGGATCTCCATGATGACGCTTTTGTCGTCGTCGGCGTCCTTGGGAAGAAGCATCATGCGGAGCTGCTCCTCCAGCGCCTCCATGCGATCGTGGGCGTCGGCCTGTTCCTGTTCGGCCATCTGCCGCATGTCGGGATCGGGGTCCTTTTGCAGCTCCCGGGCGTCCGCCGCGTCGGCTTTGGCCTGTTTCCAACGGGCAAAGACATCGATCAGCGGGGCAAGCTCCTTTTGCTCCTTGAGCAACTTTGCCGCCTCGGCGGGGTCGGAATACACCGAGCCGTCCTCCAACCTGCGGCCAAGCTCCTCATAACGGGCATTGATCTGCTCCAGCTTTTCAAACATGGGTATCCTCCGGCGTTTGGGCGGCGTCACAGACGGAAAGGGGATTGCCCCATCGGATACTGCGCACCGCTTGTTTCGTTCCTGCTTTTTTCCTAACACCTTATTATATCATAAAAACGCCGGATGTATAGTGCAAACAAAGGAAAAAATCGGAGAAATATGAAAAAAAGATGCGCCTGCAGACAAGAAAAACCGTCCGATTTCGGTCATACTAATCCGGGAGGTGATGCCTGTGACCAAGAAAAAACGAGTGATCCAACCGGTGGTCTGCCCTGCGGGACAGCGGGCGGACACGCTGGGAGATCACAACGTGCCCCATCCGGACGAGATGAGCCTGATGGAAGAGCTTCAGTGGAGAAAGGAACACATCCAATAGGAAATGTTTTGTGCCCGCCCTTGTCCGGCGGGCATATTTCGCTCTTGCACACAGGGCGTTCTCATGGTATAATACTTTAATAATGGAGAAAAAGACCCATGAGGGAAAAGGAAGGTGCTCGATTTGGAAAAGCGGTTTTCCAGAATGATCGAATCCGGCACGCGGATCACCTTTATCGTAATGCTGCTCTTTGCCGCCTTTACCTTTTACAGCGCGGGATGGATCGCCGGCTGTGTCGAGCTGGTGATCATCGGATTGGTTTACCTGTACTACCGTCAGCGGGAGCGGCACCGCTCGGCGGAGATCCGGAAATATGTGGAGAATCTGGCCTTTTCGGTGGACGATGCCTCCAAGGCGTCCATGGTCAATTTCCCCCTGCCCATGGCGATTTTGCGTATCGACACCGGCGAGATCGTCTGGGGCAACGACGGGTTTGACGCCATCAGCGGCAAGCACGAGAGCCTGTTTGAGACCCATATCACCGACGTGATCCACGGCTTTGACACCCGGTGGGTCATGGAGGGCAAAAGCGTCTGTCCCTACGACGTGGAGATCGGCGACCGGAAATATCAGGTGTACGGCAATATGGTGCGCTCGGGACGCAGCCACGGTCAGGCGCTGCTGGCCACGCTGTTCTGGGTGGACATCACCGACTTCAGCAATCTGCGGGACTATGTGGAGCGCTCCCGCCCGGTGGTGGGCATCATCGTGGTGGACAGCTATGAGGAGCTGTATAAAAACGCCAGCGAGGCGGAAAAATCCACCCTCACCGCCGAGATCGACCGCCGGATCAACGAATGGGCAAAGCCGGCCAACGGCATCGTCCGCCGGCTGGAGCGGGATCGGTATCTGTTCATCTTTGACCAGAGCAATCTATTGAACTTTACCGCCGGCAAGTTCTCCATTCTGGAGGACATCCATCAGGTGCAGAACAGCGAGGGGCTGAGCGCCACCCTGTCCATCGGTGTGGGCAAGGGGGAGACCTCCCTTCACGAGCTGTATCAATATGCCATGCTGGGCATCGACATGGCCCTTTCCCGGGGCGGCGATCAGGCTGTGGTCAAATCCAAAACGGCGTTTGAGTTTTACGGCGGTCTGAGCAAGGAGCTGGAAAAGCGCACCAAGGTGCGCTCCCGTGTGATGGCAAACGCCCTGCTGCAGCTCATTCGGGACAGCAGTCAGGTCTTTTTGATGGGACACAAGTTTTCCGATCTGGACAGCATCGGCGCCTGCGCCGGCGTGGCCGCCGCGGTGCGCAAGGCGGGCCGCCCGGTTTACATCATTGTGAACGATCAGGCCACCTCCGCCCGGGATCTGATCGATCGCCTGCGCAAACAGTCGGTCTATGAACAGGCCTTCATCACCGAGGAAAAGGCCATCGAGCTGGCCGATCCGTCGTCGCTGCTCATCGTGTGCGACACCTCCCGCCCCGATCTGGTGGAGGGGCCGGCGCTGCTGGAAACCGTGCCCCGGGTGGCCGTCATCGACCATCACCGCCGGGCGGCCAGCTATATCGAAAATGCGGCCATCAGCATGCACGAGACCTATGCCTCCTCTGCCTGCGAGCTGGTGGCAGAGCTGCTGCAGTATGTGGTCACCCGTCAGGAGATCCTCAAGGTGGAGGCCGACGCCATGCTGGCCGGCATCTTTTTGGACACCAAGGGCTTTACCGTCAAAACCGGTGTGCGCACCTTTGAGGCCGCGGCCTTTTTGCGGCAGGTGGGCGCCGACACGGTGGAGGTGCGCAAGCTCTTCTCCGGCGGTCTGGACAGCTATGTGAAAAAGTATCAGATCATCTCCTGCGCGCGGGAGCGCTTCCCCGGCATCTCCATCTCGGTGGTGGAGGAGGAAATCGCCCGCGCCACCGCCTCGCAGGCGGCGGATGAGCTGATCAACGCCTCGGACATCAAGGCGGCCTTTGTGGTGTATGGCGAAAAGGGCGGCGCCGTTATCTCCGCCCGCTCCTATGGCAAGGTCAACGTGCAGATCGTGCTGGAAAAGCTGGGCGGCGGCGGAAGCCTCAGCTCGGCGGGAGCCCAATTCCCCGACAAGACGCCGGTGGAGGTCGAGCCCATGCTGGAAAAGGCCATCGACGATTATCTGAAAGAAACACCCACGAAAAACGAATGAATACCCCGATAAAGGAGCGATCGATATGAAAGTGATCTTACTGCAAGACGTGAAGGCACAGGGCAAAAAGGGCGATATGATCAACGTATCCGACGGCTATGCCCGCAATTTCCTCCTGCCCAGAAAGCTGGCCATGGAGGCCACTGCCGACGCCATCAATGCCAAGAAAAACGCCGACGCCGCCGCCCTCCGCCGGGTGGAGCGGGAGCGGGATGCCGCGCTGGCACTCAAGGAAAAGCTGAGCGGCATGCCCGTCAAGATCTATGCCAAGGCCGGCACCGCCGGAAGACTGTTCGGTTCGGTCACCACCAAGGAGATTTCCGAGGCGCTTATGGCGCAGTACAAGGTGGATTTGCCCAAGACCAAGCTGGAGATCGCCGAGCCCATCAAGAGCTTTGGCACCTATCAGGTCAAGGCAAAGCTGTTTACCGAAGTGACCGGCGACGTGATCGTGCAGGTCTTTGAGGACAAATAAGCCATGCCCACCGACGAGCTGCTTACCCATCAGGCGCCCTACAGCATCGAGGCCGAACAGGCGGTGCTGGGCTCGATGCTCATCGACCCCAGATGTATTCCCGGGGTCATTGAAGTGCTGCGCCCCGATGATTTTTACATTGAAACCAACCGGCTGGCCTATGACACCGTCCATCGGATGTTCATCGGCGGAAAGCCCATCGACCCGGTCACCGTGCTGGATGAAATGAAGGCGCTGGGCTATAGGGACGCCGCCAACCGGGATTATTTCCTCCAGCTGATCGAAACCACGCCCACGGCTGCCAACGTGGCGGAATATGCCGCCATCGTCCGCAGCAAGAGCATGCTGCGGGATCTGCAGACGGTCTCCGCCGAGATCATCGAGCTCACCCGCGCGGAGGAGGACGACGCCGACACGGTGGCCGACCTGGCCGAGCAAAAGATTTATTCCGTCCGTCAGGGACGGGAGTTGCAGGGCTTTTCCAGCATCAATGCCGCCATTCAGGCGGTGTATGAGCATCTGGACGAGCTTGGCGCCAACCCCGGCAAGCTGCCCGGACTGCCCACCGGCTTTTCCATGCTGGATCAGTATATCGGCGGCCTGAACAAAAGCGATCTTATCCTTTTGGCCGCCCGTCCCGGCATGGGCAAAACGGCCATCGCCCTCAATATGGCCATGACCGCCGCAAAAAAGAGCGGCAAGGCCGTGGTCATCTTCCAGCTGGAAATGTCCAAGGAACAGCTTGCCACCCGTATGCTGTCCGGCGAGGCACTCATCGACAGCAAAAAGCTGCGCATGGGCACGCTGGACGACAGCGACTGGGAAAAGATGGCCGGCGCCACCCAGGTGCTGCAAAACCTCAACATCCTCATCGACGAAAACTCGGGCATCACCGTCCCGGAAATGAAGGCCAAATGCCGCCGGCTGGGCAGCAATCTGGGTCTGATCGTCATCGACTATCTCCAGCTGATGCACACCCCGCGGCACACCGACAACCGCGTGCAGGAGGTGGCGGAGATCTCCCGCTCCCTCAAGATCATGGCCAAGGAGCTCAACGTGCCTGTGCTGTGCTGCTCTCAGCTTTCCCGCGGACCGGAGAGCCGCCAGGACAAGCGCCCCATGCTGTCCGATCTGAGAGAATCGGGCTCGATCGAGCAGGACGCCGATATCGTTCTGTTCATCTACCGGGATGATTATTACAACGACCAGAGCGAAGCCAAAAACGCCGCCGAGCTGATCGTGGCCAAAAACCGCCACGGCGAGACCGGCAAGGTGGAGCTGCAGTGGATGGGTCAGTTTACCTCCTTTGCGGCCACCGAACAGATTCACCGTGAAACGCCCTGACCCTGTTTTGCAGGCCATCGCCCAAAGCGGCCTGATCCGTCCGGGAGACCGGGTGCTGTGCGCCCTGTCCGGCGGGGCGGATTCGGTGTGCCTGACCCACGCCCTGTGCGCCCTGCGGGAGCAGATGGCGCTGACCGTTGCCGCCGCCCATTTTTCTCACGGGCTGCGGCCGGAGGCGGCGGAGGCGGAACGGGCACTGTGTCAGACCCTGTGCGACCGGTTGGGCATCCCGCTTTTTTGCGGGGAGGGGGATACCCCTGCGCTTGCCGGGCAGGAGGGCATAAGCGCCGAAGAGGCTGCCCGCCGTCTGCGCTATGATTTTCTCACCCGTCAGGCCGAACGGTGGCAGGCCGACGCCATCGCCACCGGACACAATCTGGAGGACAACGCCGAGACCGTGCTCATCAACCTGATCCGGGGCACCGGACGGGCAGGGCTGGAGGGCATTCCGCCCAGACGGGAAAGGCTGATCCGCCCGCTGCTGGGGGTTTCCCGGCGGGAGATCGAGCGGTACGACGAGAAAAACGGCCTGCCCTATGCCACCGACCCCACCAATCTGGGGGAGAACAACACCCGTGCCCTGCTGCGCAGCAAGGTGTTTCCGCTGCTGCGGCAGATCAATCCCCGTGCGGCCGAGCATATCTCCGCCGCGGCGTCCGACCTGAGAGAGGAAAGCGGCGAAGGCCGCGCCCGGGCGCAGGCGCTTGTTCTCGGGGCAGAGCGGACGGAGGCCGGCGTGGGCGTTGCCGTCGGAGCATTGACGGCGCTTCCCCGGGAGGCCGCGGCGCAGGTGCTGCAGCAGCTGCAGCGGGAGGCGGGAGGAAAAATGCTCTCCCGCAGACAGATCGAGGCGGTTTTCGCCCTGTGCGAGGGCGACAGCCCGTCGGCATCCTGTGACCTGACGGGCAGCCGGGCATACCGGCGATACGACACCCTGATGTTTTCCGCCCAAAAGCCGGCGCAGCCTCCCCGGGAGGCGACGCTGACCGCGCCGGGCGCCGTGGATTTCGGTGCGTGGACGGTGACGGCGGGGGAGGGCGACTTTCCCATCACCGTGCGGACACGGCGGGAGGGGGACGCGATCTCCACCCCCGGAGGGCACAAGACCCTGAAAAAATGGATGATCGAGCAAAAGATCCCCAAGGAAGAACGCGGCGGCATCCCCATTGTCTGCCGCGGCAATCAAATCATAGCGGTGGGCGACCTGTGGCCGAAGGGACAGAACGGCGCCCGGAACCGCATTCAATGCAGGAGGAAAAAGATATGAAACGCGATCCCGTTTGCATGAAAAACGACATGCTGGAAACCCTGATCTCGAAGGAAGAATTGCAGGCCACCGTGGCGCGGCTGGGAAAGGAAATCACCCGGGATTATCGGGGAAAGACCCCGCTGCTGGTGGCGGTGCTCAAGGGCGCGTTTATCTTTATGGCCGATCTGGTGCGCGCTGTGGACATTCCCTGCACGCTGGATTTTATGGCGGTTTCCAGCTACGGCACCGGAACGGTGTCCTCCGGACAGGTCAAAATTATTAAAGATTTAGACACCAATATCGAAGGGAAAGATGTTATCATCGTAGAGGATATTTTGGACAGCGGCGTGACCCTGTCCTATCTGATGAAGCTTTTGCAGGCGCGCAAGCCCAATTCCATCCGGCTGTGCACCCTGTTTGACAAGCCCGCCCGGCACAAGGTGGACATCACCCCCGACTATAAGGGGCTGGAGGTGCCCAACGAGTTTATCGTGGGCTATGGGCTGGACTTTGCCGAGGTCTATCGCAACTATCCCGAGATCGCCGTGCTCAAGCCCTCGGTCTATTCCGAAGAATAATCCCGCGGCGTTCGCCGCGTTTTCCCCATTTCATCCGCAAAGGAGTGACATTTCCCTTGAATAAGAACCAGAGAACCGGCCGCGGCGTCGGCCTGTATATCGTGATTTTTGTGGTACTGCTGGTCACCATCGCCCTGCTTTCCAATCCCAACGGACAGGCGGCGCCCGCCAAGCTGAGCTATACCGACGTGCGTGAGGATATCAAGTCGGGCAGCGTTACCGATCTGGTTATCGGCAGCAGCACCGTGCAGATCACCAAAAGCGACGGCACCAAATACACCTATGAGGTCACCGACATGGACTATTTCATGTCCGATCTGGGAGAGAGCATCACCGCCCAGCAGGATGCGGGCACCCTCAAGGTGGATTATCTGGTGGAGCGCACCTCCATCCTGTGGAGCTTTGTGCCCTATATCGTCATCATTGTTTTGATGGCGGCCTTCTGGATGTTTATCATCAACCGCCAGAACGGCGGCGGAGCGGGCGGCGCCATGAACTTTGGCAAATCCCGCGCCAAGCTGGCCAACCCCAGTGAGGACAAGCGGGTCACCTTCCGGGATGTGGCCGGCGCCGACGAGGAAAAGGCCGATCTGGAAGAGATCGTGGACTTTCTCAAGGATCCCAAAAAGTATATGTCCCTCGGCGCGCGCATTCCCAAGGGCGTGCTGCTGGTGGGCCCTCCCGGCACGGGCAAAACGCTGCTGGCGAAG
>CADBTM010000248.1 GCA_902797555.1 Oscillospiraceae bacterium | reverse complement strand
CTCGGCCTCCTTGTTGTCGTGGATCAGCTCGTCAAACTTCTGCTTGACCTCAAAAATCGTCTCGTGGCCGGTAAAGGGGATCTTGATGGTGGTGCTCCCCGCATGCTCCCGCAGGGACTTTTTCACCGCCATGGACATATAGATCCTGTCGTTGGCGAACACCCTGCCGCCCATGACAAAGCGGTTGAGGGCGGGACGCTTGGAATACAGACGGACGATGCCGGCGGCGAACAGATCGAGATAGGTGATCTCGATGCCCTCTTCCTTTTTCTTGGCGATATAGTCATCCAGCGGTCCGCAGTCCAGATCGTCCTGATAATAGACCTGGGCGTCCGAGCGACGGGGCATGATGTGCCCCAGAATGCGATCATACGGACTGAGTGTTTTCAGATACCGTGCGTGTTTTCTGTGCTTCAGCATATGTACCTCCCCCGCGGATCACTCCGCGTCTTCCCTGTTTTCCCAAAGGGCAGGATTATTTTCCGCTCCAGTTTTTCCTGACGATGTCCAGCAGCCGTCCGGCGGTGGTGCGCGTCGGCGTGGGCGACGTCGAATGGGATTCGGTTTCCAGCGGTGTTTTCGGCATGACGGGACGCTCGGCCACCCGGCCGGGATCCACCATGCGGTTGTAGGCGGCGACGGCGAGCTGGATGTCGTTCAGCCGCTTTTCCAGTTCGGCCTTTTCCTGCGACCACGCGGCACGCTGGCGGAAAAAAGCTTCCTTTTCCTGCGTCAGCGCGGCCTGATCGGCCTCCAGCTTGGTCTTGCCGCTGTCCAGAAGGGTTTTTTGTCCGTCCAGTTCCGAGCGCAGGCGCTCCAATTCCTCTGCGGCGGCGAGCCGCTGGGCAAGCTGTCCCTTCACGGTTTCCAATTCACCATGAGCCGTTTTCAGGCTTCTCTCCATGGCTTCCTTTTCGCCGCGGACCGTGTTCAGACTTCTCTCCAACGCTTCTTTCTCGCCGCGGAGAGCGGTCATGTTATCTTCCCAGATTCCCTTTTCGCCGCGGATAGTGTTCAGGTTTTCCTCTAAGGTTTTCTTCTCTCCGAGAAGGGTGTTCAGGCTTTCTTCCAGGTATTCCTTTTCCCCGCGGACGGCGTTCAGGCTTTCCTCCAGAAACTCCTTTTCCCCGCGGACAGCGTTCAGACTGTCCTCCAGGAATTCTTTTTCATTGTGTGCTGTGCGCAGGCTGTCCTCCATGGAATCCCTTTCTTCTCGGACAGCATTCAGGCTCTGCTCCAAGGTTTCCTTCTCGCCACGAATCAGGCTCAGGCTCTCCTCCCAGGCTTCTTTTTCGCCGCGGATTGCGCTCAGGCTTCCCTCCAAAAACTCCTTTTCACCACGGACTGCATTCAGGCTTTCTTCCCAGGATTCCTGCTCTCTGCGGATCTCTTTCAGGCTGTCTTCCAATGCCTGCTTTTCTCCGCAGATGGCGTTCAGGTTTTCCTCCATAGCCTGCTTTTCTCCGCAGATTGCATTGAGGTTTTCCTCCAAGGTTTCCTTCTCACCTCGGACGGTGTTCAGGTTTTCCTCCAAGGCCTGCTTCTCTCCGCAAATGGCGTTCAGGTTTTCCTCCAGGGTTTCCTTCTCACCGCGGACGGCGTTCAGGTTTTCCTCCAGGGTTTCCTTCTCACCGCGAATGGCGTTCAGGCTTTTCTCCAAAGATTCCTTTTCGCTCCGGACGGCGTTCAAGCTTTTCTCCAAAGATTCCTTTTCGCCCCGGACAGCATTCAGGCTTTCCTCCCAGGATTCCTTTTCGCCGCGGATCTCGTTCAGGCTCTCCTCCAAGGTATCCTTTTCGCCCCGGACGGCGTTCAGGCTTTCTTCCCAGGTTTCTTTCTCTCCGCGGATAACGCTCAGACTATCCTCCAGCGTCTGCACGGTTTCCCGCAGGGAATCGATCTCTGCGCCCTGCTTTTGCCGTTCCTCTGCCAGGAAGTCCACCACGTCCTGCTTGCGAAAGCCTCCGAAGAACGCAGTGTGAAAATGCTTATCCTCCATGTCTGAGTCTCCTTTCCGGGATACTTTCATATATTTATGTAATTATATCACGACTTGTTGAAAAAGTAAACCCAAATTCCAAATAGAGCCGCTGCAAATGCAGCGGCTTGAAATCATTCTACATACACTTTTTCCACATAGGGGCTGGTGAACATGCGCAAGAGAGCGGTATAGTTGGGGCGGAACTGAAGGATATCCCCCACCCTGCCTCCGCTCCGGGTGAGATCGAGGAGCAGATGATCTGAGCTGGCTCCCACCACCGAAATGCGCTCGTCCACCGGCGTGATGCCGGTGCACTCCACGTCCTGCTGGCCGAGGGCGGCGATGCCCCGCAGCATTTCTCCCTTGTCCTCATATTCCACCGTCTGGCCAAAGGCGTTCATCCCCCGCTTGCCGATGGGGAAAGAGGGTTTGTCCTTGACCTCGATCAGCTGACCCTCCAGGGTGAACACGTCGTAGTGCATGCCGGGGATCCGATTGCCGTAGGCGGCCTCGGTGCCCAAAAGCAGCGCTTCGCCCAGCCGCAGGTTGTTGATCCCCGCAAAAGCGCCGGGATCGTCCCAAAAGAGATAGACCGAGCTGGAATTTCCGCCCGAGACAAAGGCCAGCGGATGGCCCACGTCCTTTTCCACCTTGCGCACAAGGGGCAGGAACATCTCCATGGTCTCCCGGGTGGGAATCACCGAGCCGTAGCAGGTGACGTTGAAGGCCATGCCCAGCAGCTCGAGATGGGGCGAATGGTACTCCACCTGCTCGGCCAGAGCCAAAAGCTCGTCCTCATTGCGGAAAAAGACCCCTTCCCGCAGGTCGCCCACATCCACCATCAGCACCACCTTGTGGGTCTTGTCCTGGCGGGCGGCGGCCGTCTCCAGCGCCTCCAGCGTGGTCGGTTCGGAGCAAAAGCTGATGTCGGCACAGCGCACGGTCTCCTCCGCGCGGGAGGGCATGGGGAGACGCAGCAGGATCTTTTGCTTGGCGGTTTTGGGATAGCGTTTCAGGTTTTCCAGACGGGAATCGGCCAGATAGGGGTTGGGCAGCGATTCCAGCGCCCGGATCATATTGGGATCGGCGCAAAAGCATTTGGTGACGAAGGCCATCTGATCCACGCCGGCCTTTGCCGCCATGTCGCACAGCCTTTGCCCGTTTTCCCGCAGCTTACTCAGATCGACGATCAGTCTGGGATACATGTTATCCCTCCTTCCGGATGTTCATATCCTGTCGCAACAGCTTGAGGGCGGCCTCCCGGTCGTGGCGGGAAAGGACACCCAGCGACGCCATGTAATAGCTGGTATCTTCCAAAAGTTGAATGTTCTGTGCCTTGGGGAACAGCAGCTTGCCGCCGTCGTTGAGATGGCGCAGCCTGTCCATGATGGCGTGCCGTCCGGGCAGGCGGGTCAAAGCGCCGCCGGTGGCCACCAGATATTTCACTTGGGTCAGATCCTTGCCCTCGGCAAAGGTCTGGCGCCCGTTGGAGCCGTAGGTATAACGAAAATGACCGGCGTGGCGCTCCAGCGCGGTGGAGGCCGCGTGCCACGCAAGCTGCTCGGTGAGCAAAAACTGCTCGGGCGTGTCGGGGATGGGCTTGTAGTGGGCGAAGATCGGCTCGGCATCCATGCCGATTTCCTTGGAGAGCTGCTCCATGCCGATCTGTTTTGCCATGTTGCGGGCGTTGACGTACACACCCAGGTCGCCCTCCACCGTCCGTTTGGCCATAGGCTCGGGAGACAGCTGGATGCTGGCGATCTCGTCGCTGCCTTCGGTGACCGAATGCACGTCGGTGGTGGCGCCGCCCACGTCGAGCACCACCAGATCGCCCACCTCTTCATACAGCAGGCGGGCGCACTCCATCACCGCGCCGGGGGTGGGGATGATCGAGCCTGTGACCAGACTGCGCACCCGCTCCATGCCTGGGGCGTGGACGATATGCTTTTCAAAAACCTGATGAATGATCTTTCGGG
>CADBTM010000247.1 GCA_902797555.1 Oscillospiraceae bacterium | reverse complement strand
TCCCTCCCGGCGGCGCTGGACGCCCGCACGGCCCTGATGGACTGGGCGGCGGTGGAGATCGACGAGGTCGCGCCGGACCTGGGCGGGGTGCGGGTGAAGGGCCGCGTCCAGGTGGAGACCCTGGTGGCCAGCGGCGTGACCGGACGGCCAGCCGTGGTGGTGCGCTATCCTCTGGCGCTGGATCAGCTGGTGGAGCTTCCGGAGTGGCTGACCGGCGACACCTGGGCCGAGGCGGACGTGCGCAGCCTGAAGAGCGCCATCGAGCCGGCGGGGGAGGACGGGGACATGCGCCTTGCCTGCGAGGCGGAGCTGCGCGTGCGTGTGCTGGCCAACGCCACGGACCGCGCAAGCGCCCTCACCGACGTCTATGCCACCCAGGGAAACGCTCTGGACGTGGACACCGGGGATCTGACCCTCTGCGTCGCCGCCGACCATATCCGCGTCAACGAGGTGACCCGCGGCACGGTGCTCATCGGCGAGAACGCCCCGGGGGTGGGCACGGTGCTGGCCACCCGGGCGCGGCCCGTCATCGGCGAGTGGGGCGCGGAGAACGGCCAGGGCCGGGTGGAGGGCGTCATCGAGGCGCGGGTGCTCTACATGCCCGGCGGCTCCGACCTGCCCGCCTCCGCAGAGGCCGAGCTGCCCTTCTCGCTGACGGTCCCTCAGGCGCTGAACGATCAGTCCCTCATCGACATCCAGGTGCTCTCCGCCGAGGCCAACGCCCTGATGAGCGACCGGCTGGAGCTGAAGCTGAACCTCTCCGTGTCCGCCGAGACCCGGCGGCGGGAGCGGGTGGAGGTCGTGGAGGAGATCGAAGAGGACGCGCCCATCCGCCGCCGACCCGGCATCGCCATCCGCTGGCCCGATCCCGGCGACACCGCCTGGTCCCTCGCCAAGAGCTACGCCATCCCCGTGGACAGCGTGGGCGACGTCGAACCCGGCAAGCCCGTGGTGGTGAAGGTGTAGCAGAGGAGTTGAAAATGTTCCACAGGGAAAGCAGCCAAGCCGGAAACGGCGAGGCTGCTTTGTGGTGGAATAAAAGAGGTGAAGAATTGAATAATCTCACAGGGCGCCTTTTGAGAAGGTACTTTTGTTCAAACTCTATGGAGTCGGGCAGAAAAGGCGCCGCCATGGTATTTCGAGGCCGGGGGAGGCGAAGAATAGAACGGTTTCATGCGAACCACACCACGATAAAAGCCTTGCGATGCAAGGATTTTTTCACTACCCGAAATACCGCTTCAGCAGCCTGCGAAGCTCTTGCCGCGCTCGCCTGCTTATTGCTCTGACAGGAATGCCCGGGCGGCGGCGAGCACCCGTCGGGTGCCTTCGTATTGTATGCGCTGCATGGCTTCGGAGTAGGGCAGCAGGAGGATCCTCCGGATTTCTCCCTGCCGCGGAACGAGCGCCTCGTCGCCGTATTCCGCCAGGAAGTACACCACGAGCTTATGCGTGCCAGGTTTTTCCGCGAGATCATATTCGTCCGTTTCCCGAAATCCGGGCAAAAACACGGGGCGCAGACCGGTTTCTTCCCGGATTTCCCTGGCTGCGGTCTGCATCTCCGTTTCGCAGCCCTCCACATGCCCCTTGGGGAAGCTGTATGCCCCGGAAGCCTCCTGCACGACGACGTACATGATTTCGCTGCCGCGCCGGGTAAATACCACCGCGCCGCAGGATTTTTCTCTGTTCAAGACGAATTCCTTTCCATAAGGTTTCGGTATCGGCCGGACCTTCCGACGTGCCCGGCCATGGAAACTGCCCCTTATTCTAAGCATCCACGCTTAGATTATAGCACAACCCTCCACGATGCGGAAGAGCAGCCTGTCAAAACTGCGTACAGCCGACGCCCATCAGGCGCGAGGCATCCACCGCGGGCACTTCTTCTGCTCCAATCCCGCCCTTCCGTGGCATACAATCTTGCAATCAAGCGGCGATTGTGATAAGCTTTTCTCATGGAGGGGAGAACATGTATTATCTGATCAAAGAGGTCCTGACGCCTTGCGGTGAAAAGGATATCCATGAGGGCGGCGCGCAATACGTGGTCGTGCTGACCACGCAGCAGTGGCAGCAGCAGAAAGAGCGCTTCGACATGCTGATCGATATGGATATGGACGCGCCGCAGGAGACAAAGGCGATTGTCAACATGGATTCGCTGACGGGAACGCTGTCCATTCCCAACCGGGATGAAATGGGCGGTCAGCGGCACAATTTCTCATTC
>CADBTM010000246.1 GCA_902797555.1 Oscillospiraceae bacterium | reverse complement strand
TTCATCGACGAAATCGACGCCGTGGGCCGCCATCGCGGCGCGGGCCTGGGCGGCGGTCACGACGAGCGCGAACAGACCCTGAACCAGTTGCTGGTGGAGATGGACGGCTTTGGCAACAATGCCGGCGTCATCGTGATGGCGGCCACCAACCGTGCGGACATCCTCGATCCCGCGCTGCTGCGTCCCGGCCGCTTTGACCGTCAGATCTATATCGGCGTGCCCGATATCAAGGGACGTGTGGAGATCCTCAAGGTGCACGCCCGGAAAAAGCCCTTTGAGGACGACGTGAGCTTTGACGCCATCGCCCGCAGCACGGTGGGCTTTACCGGCGCCGATCTGGAAAACCTGCTCAACGAGGCCGCCCTTCTCGCCGCCCGTCAGGGCAAGAGCAAGATCGGCCTGAAGGATATCGACGACGCCTTCCTCAAGGTCATCATGGGCAACGAGAAAAAGAGCCGCGTCATGACGGCGCAGGAGCGCAAGCTCACCGCCTATCACGAATCGGGCCACGCCCTCACCTCCCGGGTGCTTCCCACCCAGGATCCGGTGCAGCAGGTGTCCATCGTGCCTCGGGGCCGCGCCGGCGGCTTTACCCTCAACATGCCGGTGGAGGATAAGTATTACAGCACCAAGCTGGAGATGGAGGAGGAGATCATCGTCCTGCTGGGCGGCAGAGTCGCCGAAAAGCTGATCATGGGCGACGTTTCCACCGGTGCCTCCAACGACATCCAGCGGGCGTCGGACATCGCCCGCAAGATGGTCACCAAATACGGCATGAGCGACAAGCTGGGTCCCATCGACTTCAGCGCCTCCCATGACGAGGTCTTTTTGGGCAGAGACTTTGCCAACACCAACCGTCTGTCGGAGGAGACCGCCTCCATGATCGACGACGAGGTGCGCCGCATCATCGATACGGCTTACGTCCGGTGCGAGCAGATCCTCACCGAAAACATCGAGATCCTCCACCGTCTGGCCGCTTTCCTGCTGGAGCATGAGACCATGGACAACGCCCAGCTGGAGGCCATCTACAACGGCGAGACCCCGCCGGAGGACGGCACCACCACCCCCATCGGGCAAAAGGCCGAGGGCGACAAATCCGCCCGGGAGGCCATGGCCGAGATGGCGGCGCAGCAGGCCGGTGAGGCCGCACAGGCCGCTGTGGAGGCGGCAAAGGAGACTGCGGAGGGCACCTCCGAGGAGCATCCGCAGGAGCCGGAGAATCCATAATTTCAAAAGCAATACAGACAAAAACGCGGCGAGCTTCTGCCGCGTTTTTGCAAATCGGAAAGAGAGTGCATATATGGAGATAGAGATTCCCCGTCCGGTACTGGACGTGATGGAGCGCCTGGATCGGGCGGGATATGAGGTCTATGCCGTGGGCGGCTGTGTTCGGGATATGCTGATGGAAAAAACGCCCAGCGACTGGGATCTGACCACCGACGCCCTCCCGGAGGAAATACACCGGGCGCTGGAGGGCATGACGGTCAACGATACCGGTCTCAAACACGGCACGGTGACCGTGATTTCCCAACATATCCCGGTGGAGGTCACCACCTATCGGGTGGACGGCAGCTATTCCGACCACCGCAGACCGGATGCCGTCACCTTTACCCGCGAGCTGCGGGAGGATCTGGCCCGGCGGGATTTTACCGTCAACGCCATGGTCTATCATCCCCGCACGGGGGTGCGGGACTTTTTCGGCGGCATGAGCGACGTGGAGGACGGCGTCCTGCGCGCGGTGGGCGACCCGGAGAAACGCTTTCAGGAGGACGCCCTCCGCATCCTGCGGGGGCTGCGCTTTGCCGCCACACTGGGCTTTTCCATCGAAGGCGAGACCGCCCGCGCCATGGTGCACAACCGGTATCTTCTGGAGGAGATCGCTCCCGAGCGGGTGCGGGAAGAGCTGTGCAAGCTGCTGATGGGCGACAATGCCGTGCCGGTGCTGCGGGCTTTCCGGGAGATCTTTGCGGTCATCCTGCCCGAGATCGTTCCCATGTTTGACTTTGACCAGCAAAACCGCCATCATATTTACGACGTGTGGGAGCACACCCTCCACACGCTGGCCGTGTGCGAAAAAAGCGGCGACGCCGAGGATGACTTTGTTTTGCGCATGGTGATGCTGCTGCACGACTGCGCCAAGCCGGAGCGCTTTTCCCGGGATTTTCGCGGGCACGGGCATTTTTACGGCCATGCCGCCCGGGGCGCGGAGATCGCCCAAGGGGCGATGGGCCGCCTGCGGTTTGACAACGACACCGCCGACCGGGTGGTGCGGCTGATCAGCCTGCACGACAGCGACATCCTCGACACCGAAAAGAGTCTGCTGCGCTGGCTGCGCAAGATCGGCGAGAGGGATCTGCGCCTGCTGCTGCGGATCAAGGTCGCCGACAATCTGGGGCAGAATCCCAAGTTCCTCCGGGTGGATGGCATCCTGCAGACCGGGCGGGATCTGGAAGCCCTGCTTTTGCGGGAGCCCTGCTTTGACCGCTCCCGTCTGGCCGTCAAGGGAGGCGACCTGATGGAGATCGGGCTGAGCGGCGCCGCCATCGGCGAAGCCCTGGACGAGCTGGTGGAGGCCGTCATCGAGGGCAGCGTGAAAAACGAAAAGCAAGCCCTGCTGGAATGGTGCAAACGAAACGACAAATGATTTTACAATAAGGAGAGAAAGACGATGGAACTGACGACCGCATTGCAAAAGCTGGACGAGCTGCAAAAGAAAATGTACGCCTATGGCGCGGCAAACAGCGCCCTCTATCTGGACAGCGTGACGGTGGCACCCAAGGACACCTCCGAGGGCCGCGGCGTGGCCATGGGCATTCTGGCGGGAGAGGAGCACAAGCTGTTCGCCTCTCCCGAGACCGGGGAGATGCTGGACTGCCTGGAAAGCAACCGGGACAAGCTGGACGCCCGTCAGGCGCGCCAGACCGAGCTGCTGCGCCGCAGCTATACCCAGCTCTCCCGCATCCCGGCGGAGGAGTATATGGAGTATGCCATGCTGACCAACGAGGCCAGCGACGTGTGGCACCGGGCAAAGGAGCAAAGCGATTTTGAACTGTTCCGCCCCGTGCTGGAAAAGCTGGTGGCCTTTAACCGCAAGTTTGCCGGCTATTATGACAGCACCAAGGCGCCCTACGACGCGCTGCTCAACGAATACGAGCGGGGCATGACCATGGAAAAGCTGGACGTCTTTTTCGGCACGCTGCGGGACAGGCTGGTGCCCGTCATCCACGCCATCGGGGAAAAGCCCCAGATCGACGACAGCTTTTTGCACAAGCATTATCCCGCCGAGGTGCAGCGTAGGTTTTCCGACTATCTGATGGAAGTGATGGGGCTGGATCGAGCCCACTGCACCATCGGCGAGACCGAGCATCCCTTCACCCTCAATTTCAACAGTCAGGATGTGCGCATCACCACCCACTATGTGGAGGACAGCCTGGCGGATTCCATGTATTCGGTCATCCACGAGGGCGGGCACGCCCTGTACGAGCTGGGCGTCGATCCCCAAAACGACTATACCGTGCTGGCGGGCGGCGTCTCTATGGGCATTCACGAGAGCCAGTCCCGGTTTTATGAAAACCTCATCGGCCGCTCCCGCGCCTTTGTCTACGCCATCTTCCCCAAGGTGAAGGAGTTCTTCCCCCAGCAGCTGGAGGGCGTGGACGCCGAGCAGTTCTTCCGTGCCGTCAACAAGGCGCAGCCCTCGCTGATCCGCACCGAGGCCGACGAGCTCACCTATTGCTTCCATGTGATGATCCGCTATGAGATCGAAAAGCAGCTCATCGGCGGCACGCTGGCCGTCAAGGATATCCCCGCCGAGTGGAACCGGCTGTACAAGGAATATCTGGGCGTGGACGTCCCCGACGACAAGCATGGCTGCCTGCAGGACAGCCACTGGTCGGGCGGCTCCTTCGGCTATTTCCCCTCCTATGCTCTGGGCAGCGCCTACGGCGCCCAGATGCTGCGCAATATGGAAAAGGACGTGGACGTTTGGGACAGCGTGGAAAAGGGCGACCTGTCGCCCGTCACCGCATGGCTGCGGGATAAGGTACATCAATACGGCTCGCTGCTGGAGCCCGCCCAGATCGTGGAAAACGCCTGCGGCGTCTTTGATCCCACGGTGTATACCGACTATCTGGCGGAAAAGTATTCCGCTCTGTACGGCCTGAAGTAACAAAATGCGCCCCAAGGCGCAGGCGCTTCACGTAAAAAACAGGAGTGATCCTTTTCGGTCACTCCTGTTTTCGTTTGTTCCGGACGGGTGGGGATCAGGCCTTTGCCAGCAGGCGCGCCTTTTCCGCTTTTGCAGTGGTGACGTCGGTGTCGGTTTCCTCAGTCAGACCCCATTCGTTTTCCAGCAGGTCGAGGATGCGATCGTAGGTTTCGGCCGCCTCGCGGTACTTTCCCTGGATCTGGTAGATGTCGGCGATGCCCATCAGAGCGTCCTGAAAGCGGGGACGGCGGGGATCGACGGCAAACTCCTTTTCATAGAGGGCGATGGCCTTGTCATAGTCGGCCTTTTTGGCATAGTACTGTGCCGCTTCAAAGAGGCAGATGGCGTCCTCCGGATTCTTTTCCAGCAGATCCTCCATGATCCGGTCGGCGGTGACGGCATCAAAGCGCGCCAGAGCGATGTGGGCGCGGTAGACCTCGATGAGGACGGGCTTTTCCTTCAGCCGGGGCAGACGCCGGAGCACTTCCTCGGCCTCGTCGGTTCGATGGTCGGCGATCAGGTTGTCCAGCAGATAGGCGCTGGGCAGCAGGTCGTCGGGGTTGTTGTCGGCCAGCTCCCGGTAAAAGTCAATGGCGCGGGTGTGGTTGGCCATGTTCCAGTCCCAAATGGCGGCGCCTTCTGTTTTGGACAGGATCCATTGGCACTCCTTTACGTTGGGAGCCAGCTTGATCCCTTCCTTTGCGTAGCGGGTGGCCTTTGCGCCATAGCTGTTGGATTTGTGCCAATAGAGATAGGCGATCAGATTGGTGGCGCGCTGCTTGTTCTCCGGGACGTCCAGCTGTCCCTTGAGGAACTCCTCATACTCCCAGAACACGTCCTGAGGGAGCTCTTCCTCGGCGTCCATGCGGTTTTCGATGCGGTTGAGACGCTGGTCGGCGGTGAGGTCAAACAGGTCGTCGATGGTGACGCCAAAGATCTCGGCCAGCAGCGGCAGGGTGGTGATGTCGGGCATGGCCACTCCGGTTTCCCATTTGGAGACAGACTGTGCGCCGATGTGCAGCTTTTCCGCCAGCTGCTCCTGTGTGAGGCCCGCCTTAAAGCGGAGCTGTTTGATTTTCTTTCCCAGTTCCATGGCTTTTTCCTCCTTTGTGGGGTGTTTTTTGTTTACAAGCCCATTATAGGGGATCGGAGCCCGGGAATCAATAACGCAGATTTCCAGTTGAGTCGCCTGTTGGTGGAGGGGGAATTACTCGTCATTGCTGACGATCCGATAATAGGCGTTGGAGGTCAGCCGGTAAAACAGCCCGTAGATCAGGAGAAATGCAGCCACGCTGATCCCGGCGGTGGTGAGCAGCAGGGGGAGATCGTCAATGTCAAACGCCAGCAGCATCCGGCGCAGCATGGGAAAGGCAAAGGCCAGATGAAGGACGGCGGCGCCCATTGGCAGGAGAAAGACGGTGCGCATCTGAGCGTTTACGGTAGAGCGAATGTCCTCCCGGGTCATGCCCACCTTGCGCATGATGGAAAACCGGCCGTGATCCTCCAGACCCTCGGCGGTCTGCTTGTAATACATGATGAGCACGGTGGCCGTCAGAAAGACGGCGCTGAGCACCAGCCCGAGGAAAAAGATCCCGCCGTACATACCGTGAAACTCGCTTCGTTCCTCCGCCCGGGAAATATAGCCCATCCCCATGCCGTCATCCTCCTCGATCTGCGGCCAAATGGCGTCGAATACCGCGCCGGAGAGGCGGATCTGATCCCCGTCGGAGAGATCGGTGTCCAAAGCGCATTCCCACGAGCCCCAGACATGAGAGTGATCCTGGTTCAGCCCCTCCTGCGCCGCCGCCAGACAGTCCGCAAAGGAGGGCAGAGCCAGATACAGGGTGGGCACGGTGTTGTCCATAGCAGACTGCTTTTGGGAGAGGGGCGCCGACGCCGGACACACCGCAAAGGAAGCGCCTCCCAGCGTGATGCGGTCATAGGGATAGGTCGTGCCGTCCGACCAGAGCAGGATCTCCCCGGATGCCAGCACGTCCTGTCCGCCGGAGCAGAAATTGTAATCCTCCAGAGGCATCAGGCGCAGCATGTAAAACCGATCGGAATCGGCAGCCTCGCCGGGGGCAAGAAGATTTTCGGTGAGCGGGACGGGATAGCGGACGCTGCGGCATTTCGCTTCCCGAAGGACATTCACACCCATGTCGTCCAGCGTGTCCGCCACAGCCCGCTCCAAAGGAGCGATGGCCTCCGGAGTCATCTTTTCGGCATCGTAAAACTCCACATGCATCGTATATTGGTAGGGGTAACTGTTCCTCAGATTGTTTTCCACTCCAAAATAGAGACAGGCCGAGGCACTCAGCGTCACCAGCACCATGGTGGAAAGAATGCAGATGGAGGCCAGTCCCGCGCCGCTGCGCTTCATCCGAAAGGTCATGGAGGACAAAAAGACGAAACGGTCGGTGCGGTAATAGAGCCGCTTGTTCTTTTGCAGCAGGCGGCACAGCGCCACCGACCCCGTCAAAAAGAGCAGATAGGTGGCGGCGATCACCATCAGCACCGCCACAAAAAACATGTTCAGCGCCTGAATGGGGTCGTCGATGGTGACGGCGATCCAATAGGCCGCACCGAGAAGAAGCACGCCCGCCACGGCGAGAAGGGGGCTGGCGTGAGGGGGCTTTTCCCCGGCGGACTCGCTGCGCATCAGGGCGATAGGGTTGGACAGCCGCACCTGCGCCAGCCCTACCGCCAGCAGCAGGACAAAGACCGCCGAAAACAGCAGTACGGTGGCTTTCACCGCCCAAAAAACGGGCAGCGGGGTGACGGCGACCTGGCTGCGGAGCATGCGGGCGAGCCCCAGCTCAGACAGCTTGCTCAGCGCCGTTCCCGCTGCGATACCCACCAGCAGCGTGACCGCCAGCGTCAGCAGGTTTTCCCAAAAGAGGATGCGGCCCAGATTGCCCTTGCCCATGCCCAGCACGTTGTACAGGCCGAACTCCCTCTTTCTCCGGCGAAGCAGAAAGGAATTGGTGTAATAGAGGAACAGCACCGCGAAAAAGCCCGCCACATAGGTGCCCAGCGACAAAACCGTGCGCAGGGTGCGCCCGCCGCCGATGCCCTCCAGCGCCGGGGAAACCGACAGAGAGGCCAGCATGCAAAACACCGTTGCCACGCCGCAGGCGGCCAGCAAAAAGGGAAGATAGACCGTGCGGGAACGGCGGATGCCCGACATCGCCAGCCGCAGATAAAAGGCTCCTTTCATTGTGCGTCCTCCCCTGCGGAAAGGGCGGCGAGGGCGTCGGAGATCCGCTGATAAAACCGGGTTTCCCCGTCTCCGTCCCGGGTGAGCTGGGAGAACACCTGCCCATCCTTGATGAACAGCACCCTGCCCGCCCGGGAGGCCGCCCGGGCGGAATGGGTCACCATCAGAATGGTCTGCCCGCTGCGATGGATCTGGGAAAACACGCCCATCAGCTCGTCGGACGAATGGGAATCCAGCGCGCCGGTGGGCTCGTCGGCCAGCAGGATCACCGGATCGGTGATGATCGCCCGGGCAACGGCAGCCCGCTGCTTTTGTCCGCCGGACACCTCATAGGGATATTTTTTCAGCAGATCGGTGATGCCCAACGCCTCGGCCACCGGCGTGATGCGGGCGCGCATCTCCTCATATTTTTTGCCTGCCAGCACCAGCGGGAGAAAGATATTGTCCTCCAGCGTAAAGGTGTCCAGCAGGTTGAACTCCTGAAAGACAAAGCCCAGATGATCCCGCCGGAAGGCCGCCATCTCGCTTTCCCGGATGGACGACAGATCCCGCCCCTCCAGAAGCACCTTGCCCGAGGTGGGCTTGTCCAGCGCCGCGAGGATATTGAGCAGGGTGGTTTTGCCCGAGCCCGATTCGCCCATGATGGCGACGTATTCTCCCTTTTCCACCGTAAAGCTCACGTCGTGCAGCGCCTCCACCTGCGACCCGCCAAAGCGGGTGCGGTAGATTTTTTGCACATGTTGTACTTCCAGCATATGTTTTTCCTCCCGATTGCCATAGATGATGCAGCCATTCTATCATATCGATTTTGAGAAACAAGCAGGGAAATGATTAAGATTTTTTTGAGAGCGGGGAATTTTTACTTGATAATTGAAAAAAGCATGTTACAATAACAGTAACGATATCCCCACATTCTAATTACATAAGGAGGAACCCATCATGTATTGTCCGAAGTGCGGGAAAAAGATCAACGAGAGCGATTTCTGCCCCGAGTGCGGAGCGGATACGTCCGAGAAGAAAACCAACGGCGCCAAGATCGGCATCCACGGCGCGGGCATCATCGCCTATATCGGCCTGATCGGCTGGCTGGTCGCCTATTTTCTGGGGGACAAGGAGAACGAATATCTCCGCTTCCACCTGAACCAATCCCTGCCGCTGGCCATCGCGGAGATCATCCTTTCGTGGATCGGAAATCATGTGGGCGGCGTGCTGAGCGTTGTGGTGATCATCGTGGATATCGCTCTGTTTATCTGCTGGATCATCGGTATCATCGGCGGCCTGCAAGGGCGAAAAGAGGGAGATCCCCTTCTTTGGCCGCCTGAAGCTCCTGTAAACCCTCGTCCAAGGAAAGCCGCACGAAAGTGCGGCTTTTTCAGAAACAGATCCCGTTTTCTTTAGGAGGAATTATGGATCAGACCATCATCGATCGGGTGAACGCGCTGGTAGAGGCCATCCGTCCCGAAATGACCGAAATGTCTCTCGCCATCCACGATCACCCCGAGCTGGGGAATCAGGAGTTTTTCGCAAAGGGGCTGCAGGTGGAAAAGCTGCGCCGCTATGGCTTTGAGGTGGAGGAGAACTATTGCGATATCCCCACCGCCTTCCGCGCCGTCTATAAGGGCAGAAAGCCCGGCCCAAAAATCGCCATGATGTCGGAATACGACGCTCTGCCAAAGCTGGGTCACGGCTGTGGGCACAGCCTGATCTGCATGATGTCTCTGGCCTCCGCCATCTGTATGCGGGAGTTTGCCGATGAATACGGCGCCGAGATCTACGTCTACGGCTGCCCGGCGGAGGAGACCGCCGGCTCCAAGGTGGAGCTGTCCCGCAAGGGCGCGTTCAAGGATATGGACGTGGCCATGATGGCGCACCCTGCCAACCGGGATGAGAGCTCCATGAACTCCATGGCGATCTGCGTCCGCACGTTTGAGTTTTTCGGCAAGACCTCTCACGCGGCGTCCGCGCCGGAGGAGGGTCTCAACGCGCTGGACGCCATGATCAATTTCTTCAATCTGGTCAACGCCCTGCGTCAGCAGACAAAGGACGATGTGCGCATCCACGGCATCATCCAGAACGGCGGCGAAGCCCCCAACATCATCCCCGACTATACCCGCGCCCTGTTTTATATCCGCAGCAGCAAGCCCTATCAGCTGGCCGGGGTGGTGGAAAAGGTGGAAAACTGCGCCCGCGGCGCGGCGCTGGGCACCGGCACCACCGTCAAGATCGGAACGGCGGAAGAGGACTTTAAGGACACCTGCTCCAACCAGTACCTCAACGAGCTGGCCTGCCAGCAGGTGGAGAAGTTCGGCGTCAAGATCAAGAGGCTGGGCGACGAGACCCACATGGGCTCGTCCGACGTGGGTGACGTGAGCTATGAGTGTCCCGCCATTCAGCTCCAGAGCTGGATGGGACCCTATGAGGGCGGACAGTATTATGCCCACACCACCGAGTTTTGCGAGATGGCGCAGCGTCCCAGCGCCTTTGAAAACTCCTTCCGCTACGTCAAGGGCTTTGTGCTGACCGCCATCGAGCTGATGACCGATCCCCGGCACCTCAAGGCCATCAAGGAAGAGTTCGCCAACATGCCCCGATAAGAGAGAAGCATCAAAAAAGCCGCCCAGAAGGAGGCGCTTCCGTAAGGAAGTGCCTCCTTCCGGCGTTTGCACACGATGTAATTGACCACACCAGTCAGTAATGGTACAATGATGAAAACAACTTCCAATTTGTCGGGATGACGCAAAATCGCAGTTTGCGGGGAGGATTACGTGAAAATAGAAAAAGATGAAATAACAATCCGAGATTTTACG
>CADBTM010000245.1 GCA_902797555.1 Oscillospiraceae bacterium | reverse complement strand
GTGTGCGATCTCATGCATAAGCGTTTTGACGGTCTGCACCTCGCTCATGCCGGAACGGAGGACAATACGCTGCTCGCGGTCGCTGAAATAGCCCTTTGCACCGCTTTGCGCGATCGGCTCGATGCTCACAGGAACAGGAGAAAAAGCCACAAGGCGGTCGTAAATGCACTGGTAGTTCGGAACATCGCCGTACAGCTCAGCGACACCGAGGGATGGCAGCTCCTTGCCCTCGGTCTGACTCACGTCAAAGACGGTAACGACGCGGTAACGGGGGATGGTAATGATCGTGCGCTCCTGCATCGTGTTTCCATTCTCGTCCTTGACCGGCAGACCCGTAGCTGGGTCGATCTTGTCGTGATCCATCCATTTCCGCTTTGGGCAAGGCGCAAGGATCTGGATGCCGTGCTCGCCTGCTTTGACGCTTCTGCTGAAGTCCTTCTTCCATGCGTGAAAGCCAGCCACATGAGACGCATTGGGGTTTTGCAGAAAAATAAGTATGGTGTTGCGAAAGCTATAATGGTGGAATTTGGACATGACAGCGAGGTATTCCGCATAGCGTCCGCTCTCAAAAATATTCTGCGTGCCTTTTTCCAGCTGTTCCATCAGGTAATCCAGCCGCTCATCGGTAGTTCTGGCCATGCCTTAACGCTCCCGTTTCTTTGACTTCTTGTCTCGGTCAGGTACCTGCGCCTTTTGCCTCGGCTCGACCTTGAGTGTGATCGGCGTGTTGCCCTTTGCACCGATCAGCAGTTCGGCCATGCGAAATTTTTTCTTGTAGGTCTCCATCTGCTCCGCCGTCAGGCTGCCAAAGTGATCCTCCTCCAATGCACAGACAAAGAACGGGCCGAACACACCGCCGTAGCCGCCCTCCATACTGCGGTTAAAGGGCATTCCTAAACTAATGCTGTCATCGTTGCCTACCACAGCGACCGGCTCAGCAAAGGGGTAGATGGCGGTGATCGTGCCGCCTACGACCTCCTGCATCCCATGCAGTCCCTCGATGTCCTTTTCATACGGGGCGTACCCCGGCTCCACAACTAATACCTTCATTTCGCCTTCCTCCTTCGGGTATGAAAAAAGGCTCTATCGCTGCTGCGTAGAGCCTTTCTTGAAAATGGAATCCTTTGCTTTCTGCTTTTCGTCCATCTGACGGCAGCGTTCCAGCTTGCCGTAAATGTCCTCCTCGATCTCGCGCGGTGTCATGCTGACGTCGGGATAATATTTTCGCAGGCGGTCGCCGCTGAGAATGACTTTGGTATTTTCAGCGCGTTCCTGCTTTCCCTTGAACGGATCGTCCTCCTGCTCCGGCACAGTGCCGGACGGGGCATCTCGATTCACAACGGAAACGGGGACCGCCGTGGTCGGCACCACATGAGCAGGCGGGACCGCCACATCAGGGGACGATGGGATCACGGACGAGGGGGACGGCGCTGTAGCTGCGACCTGCGGGGCGGGATGCACTGCGGCAGGTGAATTTGTCTCCTGCTTGACTGGCAGGGGAACGACTTTGGGCGGATCAAGAATATTTTCCCCTTCAAGAACCTTACGCATGGCGTCCTCTGTCAGCCTGTCCGCTTTCTCCACGCGCTTGAGGTATTCCACACGCTCCGTCGAGAGCCTATAGCCGAGGTCGGAAAGGCGTACCGCCATATCCTGATTTTTGGGCTTCAGGAATGAGAGGGCAGATGCGATGGATAATGCGAGCGTGCCATCGTCCACCTTGCTGCACACATCCTTGGTCGCCTCGGACATACGCAGCATACGGTTGAATTTGCTGACAGTGATACCCATTTCTTTTGCGATAGCTTCATCCGTATTCAGCTTTTCGCCCAGCTCGCCTTTCTTTTTACGGCCGGCTTTCTGCTTCATGCCCTCCATCTTCATTTTCAGCGCACGGGAGAGGTCATAAGTGCTGATCTTATCGCGGTGCAGATTGCTGTCCGCGACGAGGATTTTTGCGTCGGCGTCATCAATACGCTGGATGATGGTGGGAATGGGATAGTTCAGCTCTGTGCCGATCAGGTGGCGGCGCTGACCGGAGAGAATTTCAAGTCCGCCGCCCTCCTTGGGGCGCGCCAGCACGGGGTCCTTGATACCGGCCAATTCCACCGCCTTGTACAACTCTTTGAAGTTGTCGCTGTCCTTATCGACGGAAAAATTGTTGTACTTTGAGCGTTCCAGATAGGCAGGATGCAGCGTGATGAAGTAGCTTTCGCCCTCTTTGGGGATCGGCAGGTCCTTGAGCGCCTTTTCGTCCGGCGGATTCAAGCGTGCATCAAATACCTGTGTGATGGCCGTTCCGGTCGGACCGACGGCGGCGGGACCGGCAGGCATTGCCACGGGCTTAGCCGGTGCCGCTTTGGTCGAAGCTGCGGGAGCGGACTTCTCGGCTTCCTTGCCCTTATCCATTGCGGCAGGCGTGGCGGACATTTTTCCTTCCGTCTTGGCTGGTTCACTCTTGGCAGGAGTCGCAGCCGCAGGCTTTTCGGCTTCTTTGCTCTTGTCAGCATTGGCAGGAGCGGCAGACGGTTTTTCCTCCATCTTCGTTGCCTCACCCTTGGTAGTGGCCGTAGACGTAGGCTTCTCGGCCTTTTTGCTCTTGTCAGCTTCGGTAAGAGCGGCGGCTGGTTTCTCTTCCGCCTTGACCGCCTCGCTCTTGGCAGGAGCCACCGGCGCGGACTTCTCAGCTTCCTTGCCCTTATCCGTTGCGGCAGGTACGGCGGACGGCTTTTCCTCTGCCTTGATCGGTTCAGACTTGGTAGGAGCTGTAGACGCGGGTTTCTCGTTCTGTTTGTCCTTATCAGCGGCAGGAACAGCGGGCGGCTTCTCCTCCGATCTGCTCGGCTCGTCCGCAGAGAGCGTCACCAGCTTGCCAGGGATAACTGCCTTTGGGTCGAGCGTCTGCGCCTTGTGATAAGTCCGCGCCTCTTCCAGAGTCATTTCGTATACAAGAGCAGGGATCGTGGTTTTCTTGGCAAGCTCGCTCGCCTTGCGGCGGCGCTGACCTGCCAAAAGCTGATACATTCCGTCCTCGCTGCGGCGGACGATGATCGGCTCACGGACGCCGACCGACTGGATACTGCTGACAAGGCCGCCTAAGTCCTTTGGCGTGTAGGTGCGGATGTTCACGATGCCGGGGAGATCGCGTATCTGCGCGAGAGGGATCTGCTGGGGCGTAGGGGATGCGTTGCCGGGGGATGTGGTTTTGCTGGTTTCAGTTGCCATTTCAATACCTCCATGTTTTTTGATTTATGCTAAAATTGCGTCCCACCGTGGGACACATTTCTAACCGGTGTCATGCCGCACGGCGGCAGAATAATAAGGGCCCATCGTCAGCGGCGCGTTGTAAAGCGTCGTAAGCAGATAAGCCCTTATGTTTCGGATTTGTGTGGTCGTCTGGCGCAGACCGTCGATGACGTACCTGATGTGCTCGGCGTCAAGCTGCCGGTATCGCTCCTTGACGGCGCTCGCCGGAAGAATGTCTCCGCCGATACGCATGGTCGTCGATGTGCT
>CADBTM010000244.1 GCA_902797555.1 Oscillospiraceae bacterium | reverse complement strand
GCGTAGGTCTCCCGTTCCTTGTCCATCAGCTTTTTCAGCTCGGCTTTGATTTTCTTTTCCAGATTGGAGGCGATGACCTTGAGCTGGCGGTCGTGCTGGAGCATCTCGCGGGAGATGTTCAGGCTCAGGTCGGGGGAATCCACGATGCCCCGGACAAAGCGGAAGCAATCGGGCAGCAGGTCGGCGCACTTGTCCATGATCATCACGCCGCTGCTGTACAGCTGCAGACCGGGGCGATAGTCCCGGGTAAACAGGTCGTAGGGCGCCTTTGCGGGAACGAACAGCATGGCCTTGTAGGACACCAGACCTTCGGCGTCCACCCGGATCACCGCCACGGGATCCTGATCGTCGTGAAACTTTTCCTTGTAAAAGGCCTTGCAGTCGTCGTCGGAAACGTCATTTTTGCTGCGCTGCCAGATGGGCACCATGGAGTTGACCCGCTCTTCCCGGGTCACAGAAGCATATTCGGTTTTGGGCTTGCCGTTTTCGTCCAGCTCGCCGGTCTCCTTTTGCTCATAGTGCTCCACGTCCATCAAAATCGGCCACCGGACGTAATCGCTGTACTTTTTCACCAGCTCCTTCAGCCGCCAGCTGTCCAGATATTCGCTGTAGCGCTCCTCATCGGTGTCGTCCTTGAGGTGCATGATGACGTCGGTGCCCACGGTCTCCTTGTCACAATCGGAAACGGTATAGCCGTCGGCGCCCGAGGATTCCCACTTTGCGCCCTGTTCCTCGCCGTATTTCCGGGAGATCACCGTCACCCGGTCGGCCACCATAAAGGCGCTGTAAAAGCCCACGCCAAACTGGCCGATGATGTCCACGTCGGCCTTTTCCTTCTGGTCGCCGTCCATGTCGTTCTTGAACTGGAAGGAGCCGCTGCGGGCGATGACGCCCAGATTGTTTTCCATCTCCTCCTTGGTCATGCCGATGCCGTTGTCCGAGACGGTGAGGGTGCGGGCGTCCTTGTCCGCCGTGATGCGGATGCGGAAGTCGCCCCGCTCCATCTGCACCTTGTCGTCGGTGAGAGACAGATAGCACAGCTTGTCGATGGCGTCGGACGAGTTGGAAATGATCTCCCGGAGAAAGATCTCCTTGTGGGTGTAGATCGAGTTGATCATCAGGTCGAGCAGACGCTTGGATTCCGCCTTAAATTGTTTCTTCGCCATATTCTCAAACTCCCTTTGAAGCATTTTTTACAAAAATATTCCCTTTCGGGCAAGTTTCAGCATAGCGGATAATTGTGAAAGAACGGTAGAGGAATTGTGAACGAAATGTTAAAATTGGCACTCTCGATTAGAGAGTGCCAATTCTGCGGGACTTGTTTCGGTTTTACCAGCTGCGCAGCAGCTTTTTGCCCAGCAGCTTGCCGTTGTGCTTGGCGTCGGTGACCACGATCTCGCCGTTCATAAACACATATTTCAGGCCGGTGCAGGGTGCGTTCCAGTTTTTGAAATCGGCGTTGTCCAGGATGGTGTTGGGGTCGATCAGGCACAGATCGGCATCCATGCCCTCCCGGATCAGCCCCTTGCCCTTCAGGCCGTAAATGGCGGCGGGCATGGAGGTCATCTTGCGCACGGCCTCCTCCAGCGTGATGATTCTGCGCTCCCGGACGTAATGCCCCAGCACACGGGGGAAGCTGGCAAAGGCGCGGGGATGGGCGCCCAGCGTTCCGGGATACCACAGGCCGTCGGTGCCTACCATGGTGCGGGGATAGGCGAGGATGCGCTCCACGTCCTCCTCACACATGCCAAAGCCGATCTCGGTGGAGGCAAAGTCGTCGGCCACCAGCACGTCGAGAACGGTCTCCACCATGGGCTTGCCATGGAGCTTGGCCGCCTGAGAGACCATCATGCCGCTGTACTCGGGATAGGCGCGGGAGGCGCCGATCATCAGCCGTCCGAACCGCTCTTCATCGGTGCGGCCGCCCAGCATGACGTCCACGATCTCCTTCCGTCCGGCGGGGTCGTTGATCTTTGCCAGCAGCTCGGCCTTGGGCAGAGAGAGGAACCGTCCGGGGATCTCGCTGGCCAGACCGGTAGAGGTGGCGACGTAGGGGTACTGATCCAAAAATACGGTGTAGCCCTCCTCGTTGATCTTGTCGATCATGGGCAGGGTCAAGGCGGGCTGTCCCCAGTTCTTGGGGCCGCCGCTGGCCTTGTGGTGGGAGATGACGCAGCGAATGCCGGTCTCCCGGACGATCTGCAGGGTCTCCTTGACGCCGTCCAGCAGGCGCACGCCCTCGTTGCGCATATCGGTGGTCATATCTCCGCCGTAATCGGCCACGATCTTGCACAGCTCGATGAGCTCCGGCGTGTCGCCAAAGGCACCGGGGGTATAGATCAGGCCAAAGGAGATGCCCAGTGCGCCCGCTTCCATGGCGTCCCGGGTATAGGCCTTCATCTTGTCCAGCTCGGCGGCGGTGGGCTCTCTTCTGGCAAAGCCCATCACTGCGGCGCGGATGGTACCGTGTCCGATATGGAAGCCGATGTTGGGGCAAAAGCTGTCCCGCAGGTTTTCCAGATAGGTGGAGAAATCCTTGTGGGTGGGCTGATCCATGTTGACGCCCTGGGGGAAGAGGGCGGTGCATACCCGGCAGCCCTCCTCATAGTATTCCTGAGACAGGGGGGCCACCGAATGGCCGCACATACCGGTGATATCGGTGGTGACGCCCTGCTCCAGCTTGTGGATGCAGGCGGGGGCGTTTTCCATCATAAAATCGTCGTGGCTGTGGGAGTCGATAAAGCCGGGGGTCAGGGTGAGACCGGCAGCGTCGATCTCCCGGGCGGCGGGCTCGGTGGCGATGGGCGCGATTTTGACGATCTTGCCGTCCTTGATGCCCACATGGGCGTTGTAGGAAGGCATTCCGCTGCCATCCACCACCTTGGCGTTTTTGATCCATAAATCCAGCATTGCAGTTCCTCCTGTTCGGATGCTGATCCGTGTGATTCTTTCCCCTTTAGCATACTCTTTCGGCAAAGTATTTTCAAGGAAAACTTTTGCTCCTCCGAAAAGGCGTCTTTGTCGAACGGTGTCGAAAACGGTCTGACGATTTTTCGGGAAATACGTGGGAAAAGATTGCTTTCGGAAAAACAATGTGCTATT
>CADBTM010000243.1 GCA_902797555.1 Oscillospiraceae bacterium | reverse complement strand
GGGAAACTTTGAAAAACGGTTTATTTCTCGTTGTAGCTTCTGGCCAGACGGACGTAGGTCTGGTAGCGCTCATCGGCCTCCCGCTGTGCTTCGGCAAAGAGCTCCTTCGCCGTGTCGGGATACTTGATCTTCAGTCCGGCATAGCGCACCTCGCCGTTGAGGAAGTCCTCCACGGGGACAGTGGGCTGCTTATAGTCCAGCGAGAAAGGCTTGTCGGTCTTGTTGGGATCGTAGCGGTACAGCGGCCACAGTCCGCAGTCCACCGCCTTCTTCATCTCGGCCTGCACGTTGTTCATGCCCGCCTTGATGCCGTGGTTGATGCAGGGGGCATAGGCGATGACGATGGAGGGCCCCTTGTGATCCACCGCCTCGGTGACCGCCTTGACCAGCTGGGCGGGATTTGCGCCCATGGCCACCGACGCCACATAGACGTTGGGATAGGTCATCATCAGCCGACCCAGATCCTTTTTGGCCGTCCGCTTGCCGCCGTCGGCAAACTTGGCGCTGGCGCCCACGGGGGTTGCCTTGGAGGCCTGACCGCCGGTGTTGGAATAGACCTCGGTGTCCACCACAAAGATGTTGATGTCCTCGCCGGAGGCGATGACGTGATCCAGACCGCCGTATCCGATATCATAGGCCCAGCCGTCGCCGCCGAAGAGCCAGACCACCTTCTTGGACAGCTGATCCCGGTGGATCAGGATGGCGTCGGCCAGCGCGCGGCTCTCCCCTTCCAGCGGGGCGCTTTCCAGCGCGGCCACCAGCGTACGGGTGGCGGGATCGTTCTTTTCCAGATCGTCAAAGGTGGCGATATAGCCGTCGATGGCCCGGGTCAGGTCGTCGGGGAGCTCCATGCTCCGCAGGGCGTCCACCTGATTGCGGACGGCGCCCCGGCGCTGCTTGACCGCCAGCACCATGCCCAGACCGTTTTCGGCCTGATCCTCAAACAGGGTGCCGTAGAATGCGGGACCGCGTCCCTCCTGATTTTTGGTGTAGGGCAGGGACGGGAAAGCTCCCGCCCACGCCAGCGAGCAGCCCACGCCGTTGACCCAATAGCATTTTTCGCCATACAGCTGGGTGAGCAGCTTGGCATAGGGGGTCTCGCCGCAGCCGGCGCACGCGCCGGAAAACTCTACCAGCGGGGTGCGGAACTGGCTGCCCTTGAGGGTGCGGCGGCTGAAGGCGTCGGGCTTTTCCCTGACGGTGAGGGCATAATTCCAGCAGGTCTCGTCAAACATGCTGTCGTCGGCAGGCGCCATGGTGAGCGCCTTGTCCTTGGCGAGGCAGGAGGCCGCGCAGCTGCCGCAGCCCGTGCAGTCCAGCGTGGACACCTGCAGGCGGTATTTCAGCCCCTGGGTGCCCTTGGCATCGGTCATCACAAAGCCCTCGGGGGCGTTGGCCGCCTCGGTCTCGTCCAACAGATAGGCACGGATGGCGGCGTGGGGACATACAAAGGCGCACTGATTGCACTGGAGACACTTCTGGGGATCCCACTGGGGCAGGGATGCGGCGATGCCCCGCTTGTCATATTTGGAGGTGCCCAGCGGATAGGTGCCGTCCTGATATTTGAGGAAGGCGGAAACCGGCAGGTCGTCGCCCCGCTGACGGTTGCAGGGGATGACGATCTCCCGCACCACCTCGGGCAGGCTTTCGTCCACCTTGCTGTGGTCCTCGGCCTCCGCCCACGCGGCGGGAACCTTGACCCGGATGGGGCTGTTGATGCCGGCATCCACGGCGGCACAGTTCATATTGACCACCTTTTCGCCCTTTTTGGCGTAGGTCTTTCGCACGGCCTCCTTCATGTGCTCCACGGCCTCGTCCACAGGCATGACGCCCGACAGCTTGAAAAAGGCCGCCTGAAGGATCATGTTGGCGTGGTTGCCCAAGCCCAGCTCCCGGGCGATGCGGTTGGCGTCCACGATGTAGAACTGCACCTCCCGACGGGCGATCTGCCGCTTGACGTCGGCGGACAGCTTGTCCTCCAGCTCGCTCTCCGTCCACGAGGTGTTGAGCAGCAGCGTGCCGCCCTGCTTGATCTCGTGGATCAGATCGTAGCGCTGGATATAGTTCTGGCTGTGGACGGCCAAAAAGTCAGCCGCCTTGATGAGATAGGTGGAGCGGATGGGGCTCTTGGAAAAGCGCAGATGGCTCTTGGTGATGCCATAGGACTTTTTGGAGTCATATTCAAAATAGGCTTGGGTATACATGCCCGCATAGTCGCCGATGATCTTTGCCGAGTTTTTGTTGGCGCCTACCGTGCCGTCCGAGCCCAGACCCCAGAACTTGCAGGAAACGGTGTCGGCGGCCTCGGTGATGAGGGGCTCGTGCACCTCCAGGCTGAGATGGGTCACGTCGTCCTCCACGCCGATGGTAAACAGCTTTTTGGGACATGACGCCTGCATATTGTCATACACCGCCTTGAGCTGGGCGGGGGTGACGTCCTTGGAGGCCAGACCGTAGCGCCCGCCAAAGATGCGGGGGGCATTTTCCTGTCCGGAAAAAGCGGCGCACACGTCCAGATAGACCGCGCCGGCGATGGCGCCCGCCTCACGGGAACGATCCATGGCGGTGATGGTTTTGACGGTTTTGGGCAGCTTGGAGAGGAAGTATTCCACGTCAAAGGGGCGATAGAGATGGATCTCCAGCAGGCCAACCTTTTCTCCCCGGGCGCGGAGATAGTCCACCACTTCCCGGGCGGCCTGACAGGCCGAGCCCATCATCACGATGACCCGTTCCGCGTCGTCCGCGCCGTAATAGTTGAAGATGTGATAGTCCCGTCCGGTGATCTCGTTGATCCCCTGCATATAGTTTTCCACGATCTGGGGGATCTGGAGATAAATGCCGTTGTTGGCCTCAAGGCTCTGGTAATAGACGTCGGGGCCCTGCACGGTGGTGCGCTGGAGGGGATGCTCCGGATTCATGGCGATGCGGTGGTATTCCTCCCAAGCCTCGTGATCCAGCAGCCCCGCCACCTTGTCCAGATCGATGACCTCGATCTTCTGGATCTCGTGGGAGGTGCGGAAGCCGTCAAAAAAGTGCATGAAGGGGATGCGGGTCTTTACAGTGGTGAGATGGGCCACGCCCGCCAGATCCATCACCTCCTGCACCGAGCCGGTACACATCATGGTGACGCCGGTGGTGCGGCAGCTCATCACGTCCTGATGGTCGCCGAAGATGTTGTTTGCGTGCTGCGCCACGCTGCGGGCGGCCACGTGAAAGACCGCAGGCATGCGGTGACCGGTCATGATATACAGGTTGGGGATCATCAGCAGCAGGCCCTGGGACGAGGTAAAGGTGGTGGCCATGGCACCCGCCTCGGCTGCGCCGTGGAGCGCGCCGGCGGCGCCGCCCTCCGACTGCATTTCCACCAGCGTCACGGTCTGGCCGAACATATTTTTCCTCCCGGCGGCCGCCCACTCGTCCACCTTTTCGCTCATGGGCGAGGAAGGGGTGATGGGAAAGATGCCGGCCACGTCGGTAAAGTGATAGGCGACGGTGGCACAGGCCTCGTTGCCGTCCATGGTTTTCATGATCTTACGCTCTGACATGGTGTTCCTCCTTGTCGGTTATATATAAAAAATCAAATCTATATGGACTTCTTTTTGGGGAAGGAGCTTTCCAAAGGGATGAGGAAAAGCCGGGGCGGAAGGTCGCCCCGGCGCAGGGGCTTATTTCTTGATGACAGTCTCCTGAGAGAACTGGGTGAGGTATTCCACGCCGTCCTTTTTGACGGCGATGACGTCGGTGACGCGCGGTCCGCCCACATGGGGGATAAAAATGGTGGGAAGCAGCATATCCACCACCATGTTTTCTTCGATTTTTACCGGGCTGCCCTTGGCCAGGACGGGATAGAACTCCGACTGGCGGATGCCCACGCCATAGCCGATGTGCTCCATGACCCACGCATGGCCAAAGCCCTGCTCGTTGACATAGGCGGTAGCCGCCTCGTACACATCGTTGCAGGTGGCGCCGGGAACAAGCGCCTTGACGGCGGCCTTCTGGGCGCCCTTGAGCACCTCATAGACCCGCACGCTTTCGGGATTGGGCTCGCCCAAAAAGATCGTGCGGCACATTTTGGACGTATAGCCCTCGTAGCTTGCGCCCAGATGAATGACCACCGGGGCATTGTCCCGCAGCTTTGCCGTACTGGCATAGGGGTGGTGCATCAACTGGCGCTCGTGGGACAGCACCTGCATGCGGAAGGAGGATCCCTGTGACCCGGCCCGCAGCATGGCGCGCTCGGCCTCGGCCAGCACCTCCACCTCGGCAACACCCGGCTGTGCCGCGTCAAAGGCGGCCTGCATTCCGGCGGCAAGGGCACGGCTGGCAAACCGCATTTTTTCCAGCTCGCCCTCGTCCTTGACCGAGCGGAGCTGATAGCACAGGGTGGCGATATCGCACACCTGCATATCGGGTGCGGCATCCCGCAGACACTGATAGTCCTTCAGACTGATGAAATAGCGGGTAAAGGCCAGCTTGGGGGCTTTCCAGCCCTGCGCCTTGACCCATTTGGCCATCATGGTGCTCTGATTGTCCTTGGGGAACATATAGGCGGTGACCTTGTCCACACCGCTGAGCTCCTTGACGTGATCGGCTTCCATAAACAGAACGAAGATCTCGGGCTCGCCCTCGGCGGGGATGGCCATGCCTGCGCCCTCCAGATCGTCCACACCGGCGAAATAGATCAGGTTTTCCCGGTCATAGATCATAGCGGCGTCATAGCCCAGCTCCCGCAGCTTTTCCTGCAGACGGGCGACGCGCCCTGCGATGATGGGATTGTTCATGTTGTACCACCTTTCTGGGTTGTGCCGCAGGGCGGCGGCCATGCGGTCGCCGCCCCACGGACTTGGATAATAAAGAGGAGAAAAGAATGAAGGTTGCCGATTATTCCTTGGCGGCCTTGAAGTCCTGCGGCTCGATGATCAGGGAGACCACAACGCCGACAACCAGAGCCCAGAAGGCGCAGCCGATGTTGAGGATGGAGATGCCGGACAGACCGACGCACAGAGCGGCAAAGGCGCCGATCTTGAAACGGCCGGAGCTGAAGCCGCTCTTCAGGCAGTTGATCAGCACGTTGATCATCGCCAGGCCGGCCAGAACGCTGACCAGACCGGAGGGGATGAAGCTGACAAAGCTGATGGCGTAGACGGCGACGACGCCGAACAGAGCAAAGGTGATGCCGTTGACCACGGAAGCCACATAGCGGCCTTCCTTCTCACCGGCCTCGTCAGAGGCGCAGATAGCGGTCATGGGGCCGGCGATGTTGGCATTGTGAGCGCCAAACAGGCCGGAGACGATACCTCCGATACCGGAAGCCACCGTCATGGCGTTGTAAGGCACGTCATAGCCGGTAGCGCGCAGCACGCCCATAGCCTGGGCATTTTCCGCGCCCATAACCAGTGCGGCCAGAGGAATGGAGCAGGCGAGGATCAGCTTGCCGTTAAAGGCGGGAGCGACGATACGGGGTCCGATGAAGGAGATGGCGCCCATATCACCCGCAAACTGTCCGCGGAGCAGAGCGACCACGACGCCCACCACCAGAGCAGCCAGAACGCCGGGGATCTTCTTGGAGATTTTGGGGAAGAGCAGGAAGGCCAGCACGGCGGCGCCGCAGGTGAGCCAGTCGGCCTTGGTGGCGGTGACGATGCCGGTGCCGAACTTGAGCATAGCGCCGGCCACCATGGCCATGACGATCTCCAGCGGCAGGACCTTCATGATCTTCCGGATCAATCCTGTCACGCCGATGATCAATACAATGACGCCTGCGATGATAAAGGCTCCGGCGGCCTCGTTAAAGGTATAGCCGGCGAGGGCGGCGCCCATCAGGGTAGCGCCGGGGATGGAGTAAGCGCCCGAAATGGGCTGCTTGTAATACAGCGCGAGGATGGTGCCCAGCAGACCGCCGAACACGTAGATGCCGAACACCCAGGTGACGGTGTCAGCCAGCGTGAAACCGGCGGTGTTGGCGGCGGCGATGGTCACCAGGCAGGGGCCGGTGCAGCCGAAGATGGTGGACACCAGACCGGAGGAGATGGTGTTGCCGTTCAGATGCTTCGGCAAGTCTTTCAGTCCGGATTTGAATCCCGGGCCTTTTTCAAACAGTTGCATACAGGTTCTCCTTTTCTTTCTATATTTTTGACTGACGGACGCCGCCTCAATCGTGCGGCGTCCGCCGCATCAAACGGATGGGTGTGGGGAGAGTGTCTTATTTCAGTTTCTCCAGAACGCTCATGTCCACGCCGCGCTGACGGAACCACTTGGGCATCAGCACCTCTTCCACTTCCTTGGAGACGGCGGGAGCCTTTTCGATGAGCTCCTTGGCCAGCGATTCGGAGCAGTTGAGGCCGCCCATGGCGCCGTCAAAGATGATGACCTTGTCGGTGCCGGTGGCGTTGTAAGCGAACTCCATGGCGCCCTCGGTGGTCTTGGCAATGGTGGCATGATCCATATATTTGATGTTCATGGGCTCGGTGTCAAACAGCTTGGCCTGCTCGGCGCCCACGACCACGGTGGGAATATGCTCGGAGAAGAAGGCGGAGGGATAGCCCGTCCACGCATAGTTATGAACGCACATCTTGATGGCGGGGTTGAGCGGCGGCGTCTCGGGCAGTAAGGGCTTGCCGTTTTTGCCGTAGAAGGCCTCGGTATACCAGGTATAGCCGGGCAGCGGGGTGCCCTCCATGTCGTACAGGTCGCTGTTGGCGCCGGTAAAGTTGGCGTAGATCACGCCGGCGGAGAAGACGTAAGGCACCGGGCAGGGGAAGTCGAGCACGGCGATGCACTCGTCGATCTTGCCGAACAGGGTCATGACCTTGCCGTACAGCTGGCAGCCGATGAAGGTGGCGCGATCGTTGATGTTGTACAGGTTGTTGTCCGCGATGACGCCGATGACGCCGTGAGGTCCCACGTTGAGGAAGGCGCCGAAGGCAAACTTGGACTGAACGAACTTGGATTCAAAGATGGCGCGGGCGGTAAAGTTGGCGGCGCGGGGTCCCAGATTCTGATGGTAGGTGGAGCGGGACTCGATGCGGGCATAGCTCATGGAGAAGGGCTTGACCGCCTTGTCGATCTGGCGATGGAAATGTACCTCGCGGACGTCGGTGTGGTGGGCGTGGATAATCCAGTCGGCGTCATAGATGGCCTTGATGCCGTACAGGGTGCCGATCTCGGTCTCGATGGGGATGCCCTCGTCCACGGGGGCGACGCCCTTTGCCTTGCCGGGTCCGTAATAGGTGTCCAGACCGTAGCGCTTGATGTATTCCTCGGTCTCACGGAAGCGCATGCCCACGCCGGCGCGGAGACGGATGTTCTTGCAGCCGGTCTTTTCGATGACCACGTCGCGGATGGCCTTGAGCAGCACGGCGTAGGGCTGGCCGCCCAACAGGGTAAAGCCGTGGTGAGAAGCCAGCACGTTGACGCTCTGGTCGGGCTGGATCATGCTCATATCTACCTTGCGGATCTCGTCCTTGGCCAGCTCATACAGCTTGTCCAGGGCGCCCTCTCCGCCGGGGAAGATGACGTCGGGCAGCTCGGGGAAGAGCTCGCTCAGCTTGAGGGAGCACATTCCGGGCAGCTCGGCCACACGGGTCTTGACCAGAGAGGGGTCAATGCCGTACTGCGAAGGCTTGGGCGCGATGGGCAGAATCGCGGGGTGAATCAGATTCTTGTTTTCCATGTTCCGAACCTCCCTTTACTGTTTGTCTGCGCCGACCTTGACGACGCGGTCGAGCAGCTCGCGGTCCTCGTCAAAATAGAAGCCGCGGGAATTGTACTTGTCCTTGACCTCCTGGGGGATCTCCCACGCGGTGGTGGTGACGCCGTACCAGCGCCAGCCGTTGGGATCGGGGTGCAGCTCGTTGCCTGCCGCCTGAACCAGACGGAGCAGGGGCTGGATGCACTCGATGGTGCAGGCGGTGCGGATGCCGGTCTGGGCGGAGACCTCTTCGGGAGTGGTGGCGCCGCCCAGCAGGCAGGCGGCCACTTCCTCTGCGCGGGTGCCGGTGCAGTAGCAAAGGATCTGCTCCGGATTGAGGTGCGCCTTTTCGCACAGTGCACGGATCTCCTTGGGATCGAACTTGGAAACGTCCACGCCCAGCTCGCGGATCTCCGCGCGCTCTACCATCTTGATGGCATGCTGGGGACAGCGATCGGCGCAGTTTGCGCAGGCCACGCACTTCTGGTCGTCGGAAAATGCCTTCCGGTTGGTGACCTGGATTGCGTAAACGGGGCAAACCTTTTCGCAGATCTTGCAGCCGATGCACAGATTCTGGTCAACGACTGCGTTCATGGTTACTCTTTTCACTGTTCTGCCTCCTTATAAAAATTTTTTATTGATTCGGCTTCAGCCGCAAATCAGTCAAAACGTACGGTGACGCTGCCCATTCCGGTAAAGCTGGCGGTGACGGTGTCCCCCGCCTGCACCGGGATCATGCCGGTAAAGGCGCCTGCCATGATGATGCTTCCCGCGGGCAGGGCGATATCAAACTCGGACAGCATATTGGCCAGACAGGCCACGGCGGCGGCGGGATTGCCCCACACCTCGGCGGCGCAGCCCGAGCTCATCAGCTCGCCGTTCTTTTCCAGCACCCTGCCGGTGAGCCGCATATCCACCTGCTGGATGGGCGTCATGCCCGAGCCCACCATCAGGCGGGCAGCCGAGCCGTTGTCGGCGATGGTGTCCTGCAGGCGGATCTTCCAATCGAGGATGCGGGAATCCACGATCTCGATGGAGGGCACCACATAGTCGCAGGCGTCATAGACGTGCGCCACCGTGATGCCGGGACCCTTCAGCTCTTTTTTCAGGCAGAAGGAGATTTCCCCCTCCGCCCGGGGCTGGATCAGCTCGCCGGTGTGACACACCTGGCCGTTGGTCAGCAGCATGCTGTCAAACAGATGGCCGTAGTCGGGGACGCTGACGTTGAGCATTTTCTGCATGGCGGCGCTGGTCAGGCCGATTTTCATGCCCACCAGCTTTTCACCCCGCTGGATGCGCCGCGCCACATTGATGAGCTGGATGCGATAGGCGTCGGCCACCGTCATCTCGGGGCATTCGTCGGTAAGCTTGCTGATCTGAGTGCGATTCTGTTCCGCCTCCCACAGGCGGTCTGCAAATACCTGATAATCCATTTGCCTTCCTCCTATTTCTCAGGCGTGATGCGCCCCGTGATGGGCGTGGGTCATGCCCTTGTTTTTCCATTTTTCCGCAAGGATGGCGGCCACCGCGTGGGCGATCTCCCAGGTGCCTCTCCCCTCGCCCAGCATGCGGATGAGGGTGGGCGCGGTCATCTCCACCTCGTCGTGAGGGCCGGGCAGGGTGACCAGCGTGCTCAGACCGATCCGCCCCACGGCCACCCTTACGCCGTCCTTGACATGGCGGCCGGTGCCCTTTTCATAGCGCACCACATAGGGTGCGGCAGCCTTTGGATCGAGGGCGAGGACGCTTTCCACGGAGTGATCCTTGTCCTCGGCGCCCACGCCTCCGGTGGTGACGATCAGGCCATAGCCCCGGTCGAGAGCTTCCGAAAGGATGTCGGTCATGCGGTACAGGTCGTCGGGGATGATCTCCCCCACCTTTACCTGATAGCCTGCCTGCTCCAACAGCTCCTTGAGATAGGGCGTGTTGGTATCTTCGATGAGTCCCTGCTCCAGCTCGAATCCGGTGGGAAAGACAATGGCGCGGTGGGAGATTTTCTCCACGATCTCGTCCCGCATGGCGCGGACGGTCTCGGTGACCTCGTGGGGATCCTCCTCCGAGCAGATCAAGCCCAGAATGCCGTTGGAGCTGACGTGGCTTTCCTCGGTGAGATGCACGCCGGGCACTGCGGCCAGCGCCTCCAAAAGCGCCTTCTCCTTGCCCATGATGCTCTCCTGGGCGATCTCGTGCACCACCAGATCAAAGGTCACATGGTCGGGGCGCACGTCCACCACCATCACCTTTTCGGGCTCCAGCCCCAGCACGGAGGCGACGGCTGCAGCCATATCGGTGAGGTTGGCCTGCTCCAGCGTCATGGGCGACACCCACAGCTCGGTTTTTTCCAAAAGATTCAGATCGTTGTTCATGCGTCCTCCCCCACTACGTCCAGCCGCATATCCAGCAGCGGCGCGTCGATGATCTCCCGTCCGATGTCCACCGCGTCGGCGCCCAGCGCGGCGATGTGCGGAATGTCGGTAACGGTGAGGTTGCCGGCAAAGGCGACCTCCATCTTTTCCCGGCAGCCAAGCGCCTTGAGGGTCTCCACGCAGGCGATCAGATCCTCCTGCCGCCCGGTGTCCACCATGACGATGTTCGCCCCGCCTGCGGCGGCCTGACGGGCTTCGTCGGCGATGGAAGCCGTCTCTCCACGCAGCTGGACGATCTTTTTCGCCCCGTCCAGCTGGGCGGCAGCCTCCATGGCGGCTCGCACCGAGCCCAGCATGCGGACAAAGTTTTTGTCCATATAGATCATAGGCGGATCGGTGATGCGGGCGGCGGCGCAGCCGGTGGTCACTGCCTTGCGAACGAGGTTTTTCAGCTCGGGGGGCATCTTTTTCCACGCGCCCGAAACGATGCGGATCTTGCCGTCAGCCAGCAGCACCGCCGTCCGGGCGGCGGTGGCGATACCAGAGGCCTTTGCCATCACGCCGATGAGCTGCTCCTCCGCCATTGCGATCTGCTTTGGGGTGCCGGAGAAATTGGCAAACACCTGGCCGTGGGAAAGATCGTCTCCGTCCTCCTTGCAGATCTCCAGCTCGACCCCCAGCTCGGCCGCCTTGGCGAGCGCCTCGGCTTTGCCGCACAGCACTCCGGCGCGCTCGGCGGTCAGTGTGGCGTGAAAGCGCTTTTGTCCGATGTCCCGAAACAGGACGTCTCTCACGTCTGTCATGTTCTCCTCCTCAATATTTGATATTATCAAATGTTGTTTTGAAATAATCCGATAATAAAACGCGCAGTTTTTGTATTGTTCAGTATTATCAAACTGCGTTCTCATTTTTCAGGAGCGAAATTTTCCCGATTCCGGGGAAATGGATTTTAGTTCTGATAGCCCAATCTTGCCGAAAGGATGTGGGTGCAGCCCAGCAGCTCCTTTTTGGCGGTTTCCAGATCCACCCGCTCGGCGGTGCCCATGGGGAAAGACAGGCTGATGGCGGCGGCGGGGGTGCCGTCCCGACGGAAAACGGGCGCCGCGATGCAGTACAGTCCGGGCTCGATCTCCTCGTCGTCCACGGCGATGCCGGTTTGCCGCACCTGCTCCAGCTCGGCCTCCAGCGCCTCACGGGAGGTGATGGTGTTGGCCGTCATGGCCGGGAGGGGGAAGGTGAGATAGGTGTCCAGATAGCTTTTGGGCAGATAGGCCAGCATGGCCTTGCCCACACCGGTACAGTGCATGGGCGCCCGACGACCCACGTTGGAGACGCTGATGATGTTGTTCTCCACGTTGAGCTTGTCCAGATAGATCACCTCGCCCTCGCTGTGGACGGCGATGTGAATGGCGGCGGGATAATGGTAGGACAAGGGCGCGCACACTTCCCGCGCCTCGCTGCGAATATCCAGCCGGGAGATGGCCAGATTGCCCAGCTCGAAGAGCGAGATCCCAAGGCGATATTTTTTGTTTCCGATCTGTTCCAACAGGCCGTAGGTAGCCAGTGTGTTCACCAGACCGAAGGCCGTGCTTTTGTTGAGAGACATCATCGAGGCGATCTCGCTGATCCCCAGCTCGGGGTTTCCCTCAAAACAGCGCAAAATGCCGATGGCCCGCGCCACAGACTGCACTTGGATTCCCTTTTTTTCTTCCAAATTACGCATACTTCTACCCGGAACAGGATGCAATTAGTATAATCCCATTCTCTCTCCCTTGTCAACAAATTTTGAAAATATTGAAAATGATTTGTTAATATCAAACAAATAACGCGAGATTTTTTGTGGAATTTTCGGTTTCTGCCTTTTTTCCGCATTTTGCCCAAAAAAGCAATTGAATTTTTATTAATTATATCCTATCGCATCCCAAGCGTCAACGAGTTTTTCAAAAAAAAATTTCCGGGCATATCGTATTTATGCATTTCTGTGCATTCTCTTCCCCATGCAGAAAAAGTCCCTTTTTTCCTGCTTTTCATACGGGCAAAACCGTGGTACAATAGCAAAAACAGGAGGGATGGCTATGCAATACCGGAAGGACAAATACGGAAACGACGTTTCTGTGCTGGGCTATGGCTGCATGCGCTTTACATCGGGTGTGGGCGGCATCGACCTGAACAAGGCGGAACGGGAGATCATGGCCGCCATCGAGGCGGGGGTCAACTATTTTGACACGGCCTATGTCTACCCGGGAAGCGAAGCCGCTCTGGGCGAGATCCTTGCCCGCAACAACGCCCGGGATCGGGTGCGCATCGCCACAAAGCTCCCCCACTATCTGCTGCGCACCCCGGACAGCGCGGAAAAGTATTTTCAGGAGGAGCTCCGGCGTCTGCGCACCGATCATGTGGACTATTATCTGATGCACATGCTCACCGACGATCTCACGTGGGAGCGATTGAAGGGGCTGGGCATTGTGGAATGGCTGGCGGGCAAAAAGGCCTCCGGCCAGATCCGTCAGGTGGGCTTTTCCTACCACGGCAATTCGGACACTTTTTTGCGGCTGCTGGAGGTCTATGACTGGGACTTCTGTCAGATCCAATACAACTATCTGGACGAGCACGCCCAGGCGGGCGTCACCGGCCTCAAGGCGGCCGCCGCAAAGGGGCTGCCCGTGGTCATCATGGAGCCCCTGCGGGGCGGAAGGCTGGCAAACAAGCTGCCCTCTCAGGCGGTCAAGCGCTTTGCCTCCTACCCTGTCCGCCGCTCCCCCGCCGAATGGGGTCTGAGGTGGCTGTGGGATCAGCCGGAGGTCACCTGCGTCCTCTCGGGGATGAACTCGCTGGAAATGGTGGAGGAAAACGTGCGGGTGGCGTCGGAGGCGCTGCCCCATACCCTGACCAACGAGGACTTTGCCCTCTATGCCAAGGTGGTGGAAGACATCAACGCCGCCACCAAGGTGCCGTGCACCGGCTGCCGCTACTGCATGCCCTGCCCCGGCGGGGTGGACATCCCCGGCGCCTTTGCCGCCTATAACCGGCGGTTTTCCGATGGGTGGATCCGGGGATTCAAGGATTACGTCATGTGCACAGCCCTGCGCAAGGACGCCACATGGGCCTCCAACTGCGTCAAGTGCGGCAAGTGCGAGCAGCACTGTCCCCAGGGCATTCCCATTCGGGAAGAGCTGGAAAAGGTAAAAAAGTGCTTTGACAACCCCATCTACCGCATCGCCCGGCTGGTGGGGACAAAGATCATGAAGTATTGAGGTGGAGATATGAAACAGGCCTATTTTGCAGGCGGATGTTTTTGGTGCATCACCCCGTTTTTTGCCGAGCTGGCGGGGGTGGAAAGCGTGATCTCCGGTTTTTCCGGCGGGAAGGAAGCCAACCCCGCCTATGCCGCCGTCAAGGCCCAGCAGACCGGCCATCGGGAGACCATCTGCGTCACCTACGATCCCCAAGCGGTGACCTACGGCGACCTGCTGGATCTCTTTCTCAAGAGCGTGGATCCCTTTGACGGGGGCGGGCAGTTCGTCGACCGGGGACGGTCATACACGCTGGCGGTCTATTATACCGACGAAAGCGAAAAGGCCGCCCTTCTCGCCCGGTTGGATGCGCTGGAGCGGCAAACGGGAAAGACGCCCTGCGTGGCGGCAGAGCCCTTTACCGCATTCTGGCCGGCGGAGGAGCTTCATCAGGACTATTACAAAAAGAACCCCGAGGCCTTTCAAAAGGAATGGGAGACCTCGGGACGGACAGCCGCCTGTCCTCTGCACAGGAAATAAAAAAAGCCCGCCGGAGGGAGGCGCTTCGAAAGGAAGCTCCTCCTTTGGGCTTTTGGAGATGAATCAAAAAGATGACCATGCCAAACGGCGATGGTATAATCGTTTCAAAAGATCGGAAAGCGTGGGGGTGCATCATGCGTTATCTTGAGGAATACTACAACAG
>CADBTM010000242.1 GCA_902797555.1 Oscillospiraceae bacterium | reverse complement strand
TTTTCATTTTTGCGCCCGCCGCAGGCTTACGGCGTATGGGATCGTAATGGTATTTGGAGCAGTGTCCGTCGCAGGGCATTGGCCCTCGTTTCTCACACAAAATGCGCTCCTCGTCATAATCCCGTCCGTACAGACAGTACGCACACAGCTTTGGCGTATCCTTATCAAACAGCACATGGATCACCTCTGCTGGAATTATACCGCAGAAACCTGTAAAAAACAAGTTTTTTTGACAAAAACCCAGAATTTACAGAGAAAGTCGGAGAGAAAACAGTATAAACGTGATCCCCGCCGCAATCGCCCCCTGCGCAAGTTTTGCCAACAAATAACTCCTGCACGGCAGGCCGACCGCCTCAAGGAGCGTTGCCGACTGCATCTGAACCGAAAGACCACCCCAGCCGGCAAAAAAAGAAAGCATGGGGTATAGAATACGCATGTCCGAAACCGTACCGCAGGCACGGGAGATTCCGCAGGTCATCTCCAGATTGCCCAAAAGAATAGTGGAAAACAGGCCGTCTTTCAGAACGGGGATCTGCTGCAGCAGCGCTGTCAGAATGCCAAAAAGGATCACGTAGGCACAAACGTTCAAAAAAGCAGGGATCGCCTCTGAAACTGCGAAAATCAACGCAGGAACGATGGGTACGGCATTGGATTCGTCCATAAAGAGAACTTTCTTTCCGTCCGTTTGATGAGAACGCGATAGGAACCCAATCAGAAACGCGGAAAAGATGTGAATGGCAAATAAGATCACACCGACACCTGACTGCTTCAACAGTCCTCCGCCCACAGCTGAGATCAAAAAAGCCGGCCCGCAGTTGTTGCAAAAGCAAAGCAGATGGGTTGCCTCGCCATAGGTGATGCGCCCCTTTTGATAGAGCGCCGCGCAGGCTCTCGCCCCTACAGGATAGCCTCCCAGCATTCCCAGAAATACAGGAGCTGCGCAAATCTCCGGCAAACGAAAAAGAATGCGAAAGGGTTTTCCCAAAAGCCCTGAAAACAGAGCCTCCGCACCAACAGAAATGAGAAGAGAGGATAAAACAAAGAAGGGAAAGAGCGCAGGAAGAAGAACCGTCCCGCACAGCTTCAAAGACAATACCGCGCCATGGGCTGCCTCCGGAGAATACCGGAGAAGCAGAAAACCTGCTGCAATCAGTAAGAAGGCCAATGTTGCCGAGCGGATCCGCGAGAAAAGCTGCATGCAATCACCCGAAAAGAGATATATTACAGTGCAGGATATTCTCAAATCGAGGTGGGTATGAATGAAAGAGAAGCGAAAAGGAAAACTGCTTTACAGATATTCCGATATCGTGGATCAACGTTTGCATGAGCTGAAATCCCTCTATGGGAATCTCGTTTTGGTGACAATGGAAGGGGAGCGGGCGGTCATCATCGAACAGCACAACGGCATCCTGCGCTATTCCGATGAAGAAATCCTCATCGCCGCAGCGACCTGTCAGATTTGCGTACAGGGAATGAATATGGAGATCCGCAGTCTGGATCAATCCTCCATACGCATCGAAGGACAGATCCTCGGAGTGAACTATCTGTATCGGGAGCAAGCATGAAAAAGCATTTGGTGTCTATGGTTCAGGGTATCCTCTGTGTACGCATCCAAGGGGCTTCTCCCGAGCTGTTTTTTACAGTATGCGCACAGGACGGTGTGGTTTTTCACAGCATACAACGTCATGCAGATGGGGAGTACACTGCGGAGATCTTTTCCGCCGACCACGTTCGCATGCGGCACGCTGCCAGAATAGCGGGATGTACGGTGCATGTCCTTCAGAAATCCGGTATTCCATTTCTCGCAGCGGGCATTCTTCGCAGAAAGATATTGCTGATCGGCGCGGTGCTGTTCGCAGCATGTGTGTTTTGGCTGGCGGGAAGGGTATGGTATATTCACATTGAGGGCTGCGAATCTGTTTCGCAGAAAGAGCTTTTGGAGGCACTTGCCGAGGCGGGCTTAAAAACGGGAGTCCGTCGTTCCCGTCTGCCCATGAATTCCATCAAAACCGATGTAATTATAAGGATTGACAAGCTTTCTCACTTGACAATCAATTTCCGCGGAGTGGGTGCATATGTCCACGTCTGGGAACGCAAAGACACGCCAATAGCTCTCGATGAAAGTACGCCGTGCGACGTGATTTCCGACAAAACGGGAGTCATTCTCCGCCTCCGCGTTCGTACAGGTGTCTCCAAGGTCAAGATCGGCGACACCATTCAGCCCGGCGACATGATCTCGGAAGGAACAGTTGTCAGCACGCAGGGAAAGGTGACGTTACTGCACGCCCTTGCCGAGGCCGATGTGCGCACGTGGTACACCTTCCGGGCGGCAATCCCAAAGGAAACGCTTGTGGGCTCCGCACAGCCCGGCGTCCCTTCTTACAGCATGATCCTCGGGTCGCGAAGATTTCCATTGCAGCGGATTGAAAATGCCGTCGATCCGTGGTATGATAAGCATATCGAAAAAGAGTATCTTCGGCCTCATCCTGATTTTCGCTGGCCGATCGCGCTGGAGAAGACATATTGCAGCAATATACGCGAACAGCCGCAGCCCATTTCTCCGGATATGGCCGAAGCGCTTTTGCAGCAGCGCATGCTATCCCGCATTCTTCTTGCGCATCCGGACGCTGAGCTGGTCAATTGGAGCTTTGAAAGAAAAGAATCCGCCGGCGCCTATATCGGCGTTTTACGCGTGGAAATGATAGAGACAACGGGGAAGGAAGTCCCCATCGTGAGGTGAACTATGACGGAACAAGTAATCAACGTTGAGCGAGTGGAACATATCATCAATCTGTTTGGCTCGCTGGATGAAAATGTCAAGCTATTGGAGCGGGAATACGGTGTGACCATCGTTTTTCGGGATACCGAGCTGAAAATCTGCGGCGATCCTGAGCCTGTGATCCGTGCAAAATCGGCAGTGGACGCCCTGCTGCAGCTTGCCGCCCGGGGAGAGCAGATCAATCAGCAAAACGTCAATTATGTGATCTCTCTTGTCCGGGACGGCCAGGAGGATAAGATTGCCCAGATGGGGAAGGATGTCATCTGCGTCACCACCCGCGGGCGTCCCGTCAAGGCAAAAACCGTAGGACAGCAAAAATATGTGGACGCCATCCACAACAATATTGTCACGCTGGGCATCGGCCCCGCCGGTACGGGCAAAACCTATCTTGCGGTGGCCTGTGCCGTGGCAGCATTCCGGGAAAAGCAGATCAACCGGATCATCCTCACCCGTCCCGCCGTCGAGGCCGGGGAAAAGCTGGGCTTTTTGCCCGGCGATCTGCAGAATAAGGTAGATCCCTATCTGCGGCCTTTGTACGACGCCCTGTTTGATATGCTGGGGCCGGAGGCCTATCAGCGGTATCTGGAGCGGGGCAACATTGAAGTCGCGCCGCTGGCATATATGCGCGGGCGCACGCTGGACGATGCTTTTATCATTCTGGATGAGGCGCAGAACACAACGCCCGAGCAAATGAAAATGTTCCTCACCCGTATCGGCTTTGGCTCGAAGGTGGTGATCACCGGCGACGTGACCCAGATCGATCTGCCCGACGGGAAAAAGAGCGGCCTCAGAGAAGCGATGACCATCGTCAAAAACATCGAAGATATTGCTGTCTGCACGCTGGATCACAAAGACGTGGTGCGTCACGAGCTGGTCAGCCGGATCATTCAGGCCTATGAGACCTATGACGAACAAAAGCAAAAGCAGGCGAAGGAAAAGAGGCGTACCTATGTCAAAGCTAAAGGTTGATCTGGAGGGACAAGCTTCTCCCGCCGCTGTTTCTCTCATCCGTCTTGCGGCAAAGGCGGCCTATGCCGCATTTGATTATCCCTTTGATGGGGAAGTGCACATCCAGATCACCGACGACGAGGGCATCCGGGAATACAATCGGGACTATCGTCAGATCGACAAGGCCACCGACGTGCTGTCTTTCCCCCTGAACGATTTTTATCGAGGCGAGCCGGAGGAGGATCCCGCCGAGCTGATCGACCCGGAAACCGGCCGAGTGCCTCTGGGCGATATGATCCTCTCGCTGGAGCGCGCCAAGGCGCAGGGCAGGGAATACGGTCACGGCGCTGCCAGAGAATGCGCCTATCTCACAGTGCACAGCATGCTTCACCTTTTGGGCTTTGACCATGTGGACGAAGGGGAGGAAAAGGCCGCCATGCGAGAGAGGGAAGAATCCATTCTTTCCGTTTTGGGTCTTTCCCGCAAAATCGATGATCAAACAGAACGACAGGGCTGAAATGCGCCTGCGATGAGAAAGGAACGACAGAAATGATTACGAAAACCGGCATTTTTTCCGTGGTGGGTCGCCCGAATGTGGGAAAATCCACGCTGATGAACGCGCTGTGCGGCTCGAAGATCGCCATTGTCTCCAACAAGCCCCAGACCACCCGTACCCGCATCACCGGCGTGCTCAACCATGGAGAAAGCCAGATGATCTTTTTGGACACGCCCGGTCTGCACAAGCCAAAAACCCGTTTGGGCGATTATATGGTAAAGGTGATTCAGGACACGGTCACCGATGTGGACACGGTCATGCTGCTGGTCGAACCGGTGGCGCGCATCGGGATCCCGGAGCAGCTGCTGATCGACAAACTGAAGGAATTTGATCTTCCCGCCGTTTTGGTCATCAACAAGATCGACACGGTGGAAAAGGAAAACCTGCTCGCCGTCATGGCCGCCTATCAGGAGGCTTATCCGTTTCAGGCCATCGTTCCCGTCAGCGCAAAGGAAAATGAGGGCTTGGACGTGCTGCTTTCCGAGCTGGAAAAATGCTGCTTCGAATCGCCTCAGCTCTTTCCCGACGGCATGGTTTCCGATCAGCCGGAACGCCAGCTGATCGCCGAGATCATCCGGGAAAAGCTGCTCAATTATCTGGACAAGGAAGTTCCCCACGGTACCGCCGTGGAAATCGAACAGATGCAGGAAGAAAACGGTGTGGAGCACGTTGCCGCCGTGATCTATTGCGAGCGCAAGTCCCACAAGGGCATCATCATCGGCAAAAACGGCGCCATGCTCAAGACAATCGGCGCGGAAGCCCGCCCCGAGATCGAGGAGTTGCTGGAAAGCAAGGTATTTCTGCAGCTTTGGGTAAAGGTCAAGGAGGATTGGCGCAACAATCCCGCCCAGATCCGCAATTTCGGTTATACCGAAGAGGGATAAACTCCCACTGTTTTTCCCGGATCCTCCGGTCATCCTAAAACCGGGAGGGATGGAAAAATGAAGGATCTTCGATGGGAGCTTTTCAAAAAAACCGGCTTGCCCCAGGCCTATTGCTATTATGCGCGATCCGCAAAAGGAGAAAGCCATGTACCAAACCATCAGCGGACTGACGATCCGCAGCGTGGATTATAAAGAGGCGGACAAGATCCTGACCGTGCTCACCGACCAGCGAGGCTGCCTTGCCGTCAAGGCGGGCGGTGTCCGGCGAAAGGGAAGCCGCCTCAAGGCCGCGGCCCAGCTGTTCACCTTTTCCCGTATGACGCTTTACGAAAACAAAGGGCGGTGCAGTCTGCAGGAGGCCGAGATCATCGAACAGTTCTCCGGTCTGCAAACCAATCTGGAAGCCCTGTCACTGGCATCCTATTTTGCCGAAGTCCTCGCTACGGAAGCGGAGGACGCCCCAGCCAACGGGGATACCCTCCGTCTGGCGCTCAACTGTCTGTATGCCCTGTCCAAAAAGCTTTGCCCTCGGGAGGTGGTCAAGACCGCCTTCGAGCTGCGCTATATGGCGCTTGCAGGATATGCGCCCGATCTGAGCCGCTGCGTCGTGTGCGGAAAAGAGCATCCGCTTCAGCCTGTGGCGCATCTTGAGGCGGGAATCATCCGCTGTTCCGGCTGTGAGATGCCTGCCACATCCGGCCGCACGGTGCGTCTCTCGGACGCATCGCTGGAGGCGGCACGCTATCTTCTCTCTTGCGACCTGAAAAAACTGTTTTCCTTCCAGCTTCCCCAGGATGACCTGCGCAAGCTGGGAAATTTTGCGGAAGGCTATCTGCAGGCGCAGATGGAACGCAGCTTCCGCACACTGGATTTTTACAAAAGTGTAGGTGATACCCAATGACATTACAGGAAAAGTCCTATTCCACCATCGAGCTCCCAAAGATTTTGGAGCTGTTAGCTCAGGAGGCAGCCACCGACCCTGCCAAGGAGATGTGCCGAGCCCTCCGTCCCGACAGTGCGCTTACCGCATGTGAAAAGCTCCAGCAGGAGACGGAAGATGCTGTAAAGCTGATCGGCTTGCAGGGCAGTCCTGCCTTTTCCGGTATCAAAGATGTTTCCGCAGCGTTGGAGCGTGCGGAAAAAGGCGGCTTTCTCAATCCGGTAGAGCTGCTGGCAGTGGGCGGGATGCTGCGCGCAGCCCGCCTCACCCGGGCCTATCGGGAAGACCGCAGGGAGCAGGATGAATCCTCGTTGGACGGCCTGTTTTCCATGCTGACAGGCAACAAGTTTTTGGAGGACAAGATCGAAAACGCGATCGTTTCCGAAGAGGAGATCTCCGATCATGCCAGCGAAACGCTGTATCAGATCCGTCGCCAGATCCGTGCCGCCGCCTCCAAGGTGCGCGACGTGCTGACAAAGATCACCTCTGCGCAAAGCAACGCCAAGATTCTGCAGGACAGCATCATCACCCAGCGTAACGGGCGTTTCGTGGTGCCTGTCAAGGCAGAGTTCCGCAGCAGCATGCCCGGCATGGTGCATGACACCAGCTCCAGCGGCGCAACGCTGTTCATTGAGCCCGCCGCAGTGGTCGAGCTGAACAACAATATCCGCATTCTCAACGGCAAGGAACAGGCCGAGATCGAGCGCATCCTCGCCGAGCTGTCCGCCGATACCGCCCAGTTTGCTTCCTCCATCCGTCGGGATTACGATATCCTTTGCAAGCTGGATTACATCTTTGCCCGAGGCAAGCTGGCCTATAAAATGCGGGCTGTGCGTCCCGTCCTTTCGGAAAGCGGCCGTACGGAAATTCTCAAGGCTCGCCATCCGCTGATCAGCAAGGACATCGTTGTGCCCATTACCTTCCGCATCGGCGGAGATACCGACACCGTCATCATCACCGGTCCCAACACCGGCGGAAAGACCGTGGGCATCAAAACTCTCGGTCTGCTCACCGCCATGGCACAATGCGGATTGCAGATCCCGGCAGGGGACGGCAGTCGGATCGTCATCTTTGAAAAGATCCTTGCAGACATCGGTGACGAACAGAGCATCGAACAGTCGCTTTCCACCTTCTCCAGTCATATGCGCACCATCGTGGATATCATGGATGCAGCCAACTCCCACACACTGGTGCTGCTGGACGAGCTGGGTGCCGGAACCGACCCGGTGGAAGGTGCCGCCCTTGCCCGCGCCATCATCGAAGAGCTTCGTCAACGGGGCTGCACGGTGGCGGCTACCACCCATTACGCCGAGCTCAAGGTGTACGGTCTGGAAACCCCCGGCGTGGAAAATGCCTCCTGCGAGTTTGATGTGCAGACCCTGCGCCCCACCTACAAGCTGATTTTTGGCATACCGGGCAAGTCCAACGCCTTTGCCATTTCTCAGCGTCTGGGGCTGGATTCACAAATCATCGAAAACGCGTCCGCGCTTATCGCCACCGAGGACAAGCGCTTTGAAGACGTGATCACCAAGCTGGAAGAAAAACGTCAGGCCTTGGAGGGCCGGATCGCCGTCGCGGAAAAGCAGCAGCGGGACGCTGAGGCTGCAAACAAGCGGGCACAGGAGCGCTTGAGCACACTGGAAGACGAGCGGGAAAAGCTGGTCAACGACGCCAAGCGTCAGGCAAAACAGATCATCGACAATGCCCGTGCCGCCAGCGAAATGGCGCTGGAGGAGGCACGCCGCGTCAAGCAGGAGGCCGTGGACGGCAAGGAAGCCAACCTGCAGGCCGCAAGAGCCGTTTTGCGGGGAACGCTGTCCGATGCGGAAAAGCAGGTCGCCCTGGAGCGTGCCGAGCGCAAGGCCATTCCGCTGCCCCGCCCGCTGAAGGCAGGCGACGCGGTGGAAATCGTCTCCACCCGCACCAAAGCGACCGTTCTGGAAACCCCCAAAAAGGGCGAAAAGGTAAAGGTACAGGCTGGAATCCTCAAGATTCAGGTGGAGCCCTCCGACCTTCAGCTGATGGAAGGGGAGCCGCAAAAGAAAGAAGAGGTCAAATCCGGTCCCCGGCTCAAGGCGCCCGAACAGTTCACTCCCGAGCTCGATCTCCGCGGAGAGAGCGGCGACGAAGCCGTGATGGAGCTGGATCGGTTTTTGGACAACGCCGTCCGTCTCCATTTGGAAACAGTGCGCATCATTCATGGCAAGGGGACAGGCGTGCTGCGCCAGCGGGTGCAGGAGCGCCTTCGCCGCCATCCTCAGGTCAAAAGTTTTCGTCTCGGCGTTTATGGGGAAGGGGAAAACGGCGTTACGATTGCCACTTTAAAGTAAATGCTTCCAACGGTTGGTGCTTATGCAAATTTCTGCTGAATTTTCATACAGATCGGTCGAAATGGCATGGGGTTTTGTTTACTTTGACAGAAAATTTAGATTGCGAAAATCTGTTCCTTCTGCTATGATGAATGTATAAACGTTAAGGAAGCGAGGTTGCTTATGTTTTCCAAAGAAATCACCGTCACAAATCAGGTTGGTCTGTATGCAAGGCCGGCGACCTTCTTCATCCAGAAAGCGAATGAATACCGCAGCACGCTGATGGTCGAAAAGGCCGAGCGCAGCGTCAACGCTAAGAGTTTGCTGGGCGTCTTATCGCTCGGAATTACAAAGGGAAGCAATATCATCATCTCTGCGGAAGGCCCTGATGAGGAAGAAGCCGTGAACGCGCTCTGTGCGCTGATCGAGAGTAATTTCGGTGAATAATACACAAACGCGCGAACAACAGATGCGTCCCGCCAAACGGGACGCATTTTTGCTATGGGAGGCGCACGATGACATTTGACGAACTGAAAGAAAAAGCGCACCGCCTGCCGCTTTTGCCCGGCGTCTATCTGATGCACGACAAGGACGGCAACGTGATCTATGTGGGCAAGGCAAAGGCGCTGCGCAATCGCGTCAGCCAGTATTTTGCCGATCTTTCCTCCCATACGGTCAAAACCAGAAGGATGATCTCCAATATCGACACATTCGAGACCATCTTTGCCGCCTCCGAGCTGGACGCGCTTCTTCTGGAAAATACGCTCATCAAAAAGTACAAGCCCAAATACAACATCCTTTTGAAGGATGACAAGGGCTATCCCTTCATCCGCATCGAAAACGTACCCTATCCACGGATGAACGTGACCAACCGTAGGGAAAAGGACGGCGCAAAGTATTTCGGCCCCTACGGCGGACGAGGCACGGCCAACATGGCGATCCGTCTTTTGTCCGAGACCTTTCTGCTTCCCAGCTGCAGTCGACGCTTTCCCCGGGATATCGGCAAGGAGCGGCCATGTCTGCAGCTGGATATGAAAAAGTGCTGCGGCGTATGCACGGGAAAGATCAGCGAGGACGCCTATCAGGATCTGATCCGCCAGTGCATTCAGGTGTTGGAAGGGAAAAGCGATGAGCTGGAAGCTCAGCTCACTGCCCAGATGGAGCACGAGGCCGAGGAGATGAACTTTGAACAGGCCGCCGTATTGCGGGACAGGGTGCGCGCCATTCAAAAGCTGCGCCAATCCCGTATCGCCATCGTCACCGGCGGCGCAGATACCGATGCCATTGCCTTTGCCCTCCGCGGCAGTCGCGCCTGCATCGTGCGGCTTTCCTATAAGGGCGGCATACTGGTGGACAGAAACCGGATCCTGCTGGACGGGTTGGATGAGGGCGACGCCTCCGATGCGTTGGAAAGCTTTGCCGAGCAATACTATGCGCCTCTGGGGTGGGCACCCAAAAACGTCTGCCTTTCCCACATGGTGGAAAACGGCGAGGCTCTGGAAGCCTTTCTTACCGAATTGCGCGGGTCAAAATGCACCGTTCTCCTTCCGCAAAAAGGAGAGAAGCGCAGAGAGGTACAGCTGGCGCTGGACAATGCCATGCTGGAGCTGGCGGAGGCGGAGGATCTGGAGCAACGCACGGGAAAAACCCTGACGCTTCTGCAGGAAATGCTTGGGATGGAATCTGTCCCTGCACGCATGGAGTCCTACGATATTTCCCATCTGGGCGGCACCGATCCGGTTGCCTCTATGGTGGTGTTTCAAAACGGCAGGCCGCTGAAAAGCGCATACCGCAAGTTCCGGATCAAATCTGCAGAGGGCGGCGACGACTACGGCTCGCTGAGCGAGGTGATCGGCCGTCGGCTGGATCGGGCATTGTCCGGGGATGAGGGCTTTTTGCCCTTGCCCGATATCTTTTTGATCGACGGCGGCATCGGTCAGGCAAAAGCCGCACAGAATGAGCTGGACAAGAGAAACGTCCGTGTCCCGCTGTACGGCATGGTCAAGGACGAGCACCACCGCACCCGAGCGCTTGTCACCGCCGACGGACAGGAGTTTGGCATCGCCGCCACTCCGGCGGTATTTGCCCTCCTCGGCCGCTTGCAGGAGGAAGTCCACCGCTTTGCCATCACGTTCCAGCGGGACGTGAGAGGAAAACGGATGAAAAAGTCCTCGCTGGACGGAATCCCCGGCTTGGGCGAGGTGCGTGAGAAAAAGCTGCTCAAAAGGTTTGGCACGGTACGCGCCATTTCCAATGCCACCGTGGAAGAGCTGCGCGAGGTTCTCCCCGCACAGGTTGCGGAAGAGGTATACCGGCGTTTTAAGGAGAAGAAAGCATGAGGATCATTACAGGAAGAGCAAAGGGAAAGCGTCTGCAGACCCCCGACGGGATGCACACCCGTCCTACCACCGAGCGTGTGAAGGAAAGCGTTTTCAGCATCATTCAGTGGGACATCGAAGGACGGAATGTGCTCGATCTGTTCGGAGGCAGCGGGCAGCTTGGCTTGGAGGCCATCTCCCGCGGCGCCGCCCGATGCGATATCGTGGAATCGGATCGCGCGGCCCAGAGGATCATCGAGGGAAACATCCGGAATTGCGGTTTTGAGAAAGAAGTCCGTCTGGTAAAGGGGGATTCCTTCCAGTTTCTGGAGCGTTCCAAAAAGAACGCCTACGGTCTGATCTTTCTCGATCCTCCCTACGGCGGTGAAATGTTAAATCGCGCGCTTGAGATCATTTGTCGAATTGACATTTTGGCAGAGGGTGGTATAATAATCTGTGAAAGTGGGGAAGAGGACACCTTGATTACCGTTCCGCAGCCGTACCGCGTTTTGCGGCAATACCATTACAGCCATTCCAACATTACGACCATCACGAAGGGCGGTGAAGAAGCGTGAAAACCGCCCTGGTTTCCGGCAGTTTTGATCCCGTGACCCTCGGACATGTGGATCTGGTGGAGCGGGCTGCTAAACTGTTTGATCGGATTCTTGTAGTTTCCTTCATCAATCCGGAAAAAACCTACCGTTTTTCTGAGGAACAGCGGGTAGTGTTTATGGCGGATGCCTTTTCCCATCTTCCCAATGTGGAGGTAGGGCACTACAGCGGCATGCTGTACGAGCTCGCTCTGGAGAAAGAGGTCTGCGCCATTGTACGCGGCGTACGCAGCAATCAGGACCTGGACTATGAGATTGAAATGGCGGAATACAACAAGCTCCACACAAACGGGTGCGAGACGATTTTTCTGCCAGCGACAAAAGGGCTGGAAAGCCTCAGTTCCTCCGCAGTAAAACGGTGTTTTGACGCCGGAGAAGATATTTCCCAGCTGGTGACACCAATGGTGGCGGCAGCGCTGCAAAACGAAAAAAAGGAGTGTTAAAGCCATGGCAGCACAACAGATCGACGAATTGATCAACACGTTATATGAGATGGTAGAGGATGCCTTTACCATGCCCTTGGGCAATGACCGCTGCATTCTGGAACGGGATAAGGTGCTCGATCTTCTGGACGAGATCCGTGCAAATCTGCCCAGCGATCTGAAAATGGCTCGTGAGATCGTGGAAAAGCGCAACGACATCATCGCCGCCGGCAAAAAAGAGTATGACAATCTGAAAAAACAGGCCGACGATTATGCCAAGCAAAAGGTGAATGACCACGAGATCACCCAGGATGCCCGGGCAAAGGCAGCCGAGATCATTGCTGCCGCGGAAAACCGCTCCAAGGAGATCATGCGTGCCGCCAGCGACTATTGCGAGGACGCCATGCGCCGCACGGAAGAAGCTTTGGATCAATCGCTCAACGAGCTCAAAACTTCCCGCAGCCAGTTTAAGCAGGCCATTCGGGAACAGCAAAAGAACGCCTGAACCAACATTTTACAAACAGAGAAGATCATCGGTTTTTTACCGATGATCTTTCCGCATGGAGGGAAAACAAATGGCAATCGCAATGGATATCAACAGCGATCTTGGCGAGAGCTTTGGCGCTTACACCATCGGGAACGACGGAAAGCTGATGGAATATATCACCTCCGCATCGGTAGCCTGCGGCTGGCATGCAGGGGATCCTGTGGTGATGGAAAAAACAGTTGCCCTGGCGATGGAAAAGGGGATCGGCATCGGTGCCCATCCCGGTTATCCCGACCTGATGGGCTTTGGCCGCCGGGAGATGATGCTCAAGCCCAGCGAGGTCTATGCCTATGTGCTGTATCAGATCGGCGCCCTTCAGGCCTTTGTCCGGGCAGCAGGAGGAAGATTACAGCATGTAAAACCTCATGGGGCATTGTATAATCAAGCCTGTAAAGATCAATCCCTTGCCACGGAGATTTGCCGAGCCGCGCGGGATATCGACCCGAATCTCATCATTCTCGCCCCCTATTCCAGCGCATTCCGTCCTGCGGCCGAAAAGATTGGCTTGCCCTTTGCCGCAGAGTTTTTTGCGGACAGAGCTTATCTGCCCGACGGCAATCTTGTACCCCGCACACGGGAGGGCGCTGTCATCCATGACGCGGAACTTGCTTGTGCAAGGGTGCTCAAAATGGCACAGCAGGGAAGCGTGACCTGCATTGACGGAAGCGAGCTGAAAATGCGATGTGTCTCTGTTTGTGTTCATGGAGACAATGCCGCCGCTCTGGAAAGCGTCCGGAAGATCCGCGAGGCTCTGGAGCACAACAAGGTTGAAGTCAAGCCCATGAAGGAGCTGGTGTGATGGACTATCCCATCTATCCCTGTGGGGACAGTGCTCTGACTGTAAAGGTCGGCAACGGGATTTCCGAGGAGATCCACCGCCGTGTGTTTGCCCTGTTTTCCGCATTGGAACAAGCGTGCATCTCCGGGGTGACCGAGCTCGTCCCCACCTACGATTCCCTCTGCGTGCACTTTGATCCTGCCGTTGTCAGCCCCATGGAGATGGTTTCCCGCCTGAAAGCCTTTGAACTCTTTGCATCCGCTGAGACGCCTGCCCTCGAGGGGAGGCTTGTCCGGATCCCGGTATGCTATGGCGGCACATACGGACCCGATCTGCAAACCGTGGCTCAGCATGCAGGAATGCGGGAAGAAGACGTGATCCGGCTGCACAGCGGCACGACATATCTCACCTATATGCTGGGCTTTCTTCCGGGATTTGCCTATCTGGGCGGAATGGATGAGCGGATCGCCTGTCCCCGCCTGCAGTCTCCCCGCACGCAGATCCCGGCAGGATCGGTGGGCATTGCCGGAAAACAGACAGGGATTTATCCGCTTGCTTCTCCCGGCGGCTGGCAGCTGATCGGCAGAACGCCATTAAAGCTGTTTCACTTTACTGAGACTGGGGCGCAATTTCTTTTGAGCGCAGGGGATTCTGTTGTCTTTTACCCCATTTCGGAAAACATTTTTCGGGAAATGGAGGAGAGCGACACATGATTACCGTACTTCATCCCGGAATGCTCACCACAGTTCAGGATTGCGGTCGAACAGGGTATCAACGGTTTGGCGTGCCGGTTTGCGGAGCAATGGATGGATTCTCCCTTTCTGTCGGAAACCTCCTTGTGGGGAACGATATGGGGGAAGGCGCATTGGAGATGACCGGAATCGGCGCCAATGTTCACTTTGATTCGGCGAATATCTTTGCTATAGCCGGAGCAAAATTTGATGCAAAACTGAACGGAACTCCCATCGAATGCAACCATGCATACCTTGCGCACAGCGGAGACTTGCTGGAATGCGGTGCCGCCATAGAAGGCTTTCGCGGCTATCTGTGCTTTGCAGGAGGCTTGGACATCCCAAAGGTAATGGAAAGTCAAAGTACTTGTCTGTCCGCACATTTCGGAGGTTTTCAAGGAAGAAAACTGCAAATAAACGATCAGCTCGGTTTTCGTGATCCGCAATACTGGCTAAAGGGGCTTCCGGAACGGAAAGCGGCGTTTCCTGCAGCGGACTATGCGATCCGCGTTGTATTGGGTCCCCAGGACGATTCCTTTTCCGAGGAAGGGCTG
>CADBTM010000241.1 GCA_902797555.1 Oscillospiraceae bacterium | reverse complement strand
TTATAAACACCAATGCGCATTGTCCTGCGCGTTGGTGTTTTTTGTTGCTTTTGTGGAAATCTCTTGCAAATAATCGGCAAAATGATACAAAAAGCCACAGGCCATTGGCCTGTGGCTTTTTTGCTTGCGTCAGAACACCTGCTTCGTCCCGTAGCGAAGGGAGATTTCCCGGAGTATGCTCTCGTCCGCCGGGCAGAAGGGCAGCGAATCCACCTCATCCGGGAGCAGCCAGCGCATATCGTTATGCTCCAGCAAAACAGGCTCGCCTTCGGCGATTTCCGCGTGAAACACCGTAAGATGCACCGTCAGATCGGGATAGGTGTGGGTGACCTCCAGAAAGACCTCCGCCACCGAAACGGTGATATCCAGCTCTTCCCTGCACTCCCGCACAAGCGCCTGCTGCTTTGTTTCGCCGGGCTCAACCTTTCCCCCGACAAACTCCCACAATAGGCCTCGCGCCTTGTTTGCGGGACGCTGGCAGGCAAGAAAGCGCCCCTCCCTCCAGATGAGGGCCGCGACGACCTCTGTCATGCCTGTTTGCCCGCGTCAACAGATTTCTTTCCCAGCTTGGCAAAGAAGGGGAAGGTGTGGGGCCAAACGCAGCCTGCAAAGAGGATGAGGAGGAAATAACGGATCAGATCGGCGGCGGGGCTTCCGCCGGTGATGGCGGAAAGCACGGGCTTTAGCCCCATGCGCAGACCCATCACGAGGGCAAAGCCCAGCACCAGCTTGCACAGCTGACCCAAGAAGGGCGCTTTGGTGTCAAAATGCAGTTTTTTCACGTCATAAATATAGCAAACCACCAGACCCAAGCTGCAGCCCAGCATCATATAGGCATTTTTGAGCCCTTCCGCATAGTTTTCCATATCCAGATCCGCCGGGAAGGAGTAAAGCAGCACAAAGAGCAGATTTGCCAAAGCCACAATCGCAGTGATTCCGAGGATCTTCGGCGCCCAAGTGCGGAAGCGCTCTTCCGAACGGAAGCAGGGATAGAGCAAAGCCATCAGAAGGAGCGCCGTAACAAAGGCAACGCCCACGTCCAGCGGCGTGTGCACGCCCAGATACATCCGGGAAAACGGAACCAGAATGATGAACACACAGCAGATCGCCTTCAGCCATTTCTGCTTGACGGTGAGCCCGATGACGCCCAGCGTGCCGACCACATTTTGCGTGTGCCCCGAGGGAAAGGAATAGCCTGTGGCGGCGGCGCGGGCAGATTCCACAATGGTAAAAGACGGATCGGCCACCCACGGCCGCGGGATACGGAACAGCAGCTTGAGAAACTGGTTGAGGGTGGTGCCCAAAAAGCCCACGGCAAACAGATAGTAGGCGCCGCGCTTGTCCACACACCAGAACATCACCATGGCAAAGACAATAAACAGGGTCACGTCACCCATGTATGTGATCGCGGACATAAAGCCGTCCAAAACCGGCGTCCGCAGCCCTTCCAGCAAACGTAAAAACTCCATATTACACCTTTCCTTTTTGCACTTTGCGAACCGATAGGATATTGCTGAACAGCCAACAGCTGTGTCTGGAGACGAAATCACAGTACTCCTGCCGAAGGATCACATACTTCACGCCCCAAGAGGATACCGTGAGCCGATCCCCATCGATGGCGGTCACCATCAGAAAATGAGAATTGGTGGCGGCCGCGGGATGCAGCGCACCCGATGCGTCCTGATAGTACAGATTCAGTCGATGCTTTTGCCAAAACAGCGGAAAATTGGGACCGATGGAAAGGATCACCGGGATATCCTCCCCCAGCATCCGTTCCAGATTGCTCCAGAGAGAGCGCTTTCCCAAGTTCCACCTCGCCCGCAGGGGAACGCCGTTTTTCCGGAAGATACGGTTGAGCCCCAGCGCCATGGTGACGCCGTCCTTGCCAAAGGGATAGACCAGGAAGAAATACTTTTTCCGAAGCTCCTGCGCCAGGCGCTGGTATTCCTCCATCGGCAGTCTGTCCCGCGCCACCTCCCGGAGGAAGGGCATATCGATGCCTTCCTTCCACCGCTGGAGATAAAGCAGCAAATCGACGCAGCCTACAACACCGCAGCCGCAGCGCTGCATCACCTTGTCGTCAGACGCACCCTGATCGCCTCCATAGGCGGACAAGCCGTTGGAGCGCAGGATGAGAAGATATGGATTTTTCAGTGCACGGCGCTCCAATTGCGTCCTCCCTTCTGCGATGCAGGAACCGTCAGTTCAGCTCTGCCACCAGACGCATCATTTCGGATTTGTAGGCCTCCACTCCGGGCTGATCAAAGGGATTGACTCCCAGCAGATAGCCGGAAACGGCGGCGCTCATCTCAAAGAAGTAGATCAGTTCGCCCAAGGAGGCTTCGTCCAGATGCTCCATCTGCACGGTGAGCACCGGGATATCCGCCTTTTTATGCGCGGCGATCACACCCTGTTCGGCGCAGGTGTTGATCTGTTCCATGGTTTTTCCGGCAAAGCTGCCGCCGGTGGTCTCCGGAATGACAAGATCCTCCGGACGATGGGCGACCGAAATCACGGTTTCATAAAAGATTGGGCTCCCCTGCTGCAAAAACTGCCCCATGGAATGCAGGTCTCTGGAAAACCAGAGGCAGCTGGGAAATGCGCCCTTGCCCTGCTTGCCCTCGCTTTCGCCGAACAGCTGCACCAGCCACTGGCCAAAATAGCTGAGATCCGCCTCAAAAAACTCAAAGGCTTCCACGCACTTCCCTGCCTGCTGGAGGGCGATGCGCGTGACCGCGTACTGCAGATACTCCCGCTCCCATCCCGCGTCGTCCTGCGCCATTTTGCGGGCGCCTGCCAGCATGCTGCGGATATCGTGCCCTGCCGCTGCGATGGGCAGCAATCCCACGGGGGACAAAACAGAATAACGTCCGCCGATATCATCGGCGATCACATAGGAGCGCATATGTCGGGCATCGGCCTCAGGGCGCAGATCGCCCCGCTTTGCATCGGTGATGACGGTGATCCGGCGATAGGCCTCCTCTTCCCCGTACATCTCGATCAGCTTGTCTTTCAGAATGGCATAGGCCAAGAAGGGCTCTACCGTGCGTCCCGATTTGGAGATGACACACAGACAGACCTGCTCCTTCTCCATGCGGCGAAGCAGGCGCTTGTGATGGGAGGCGCTCATCTGGAACCCTGCAAAGGCGATCTCCGGCCAGCCCTCTTTGCTGCCGCCCAGAGCGTCGATCATCGCCTTTGCCCCGAGGAACGAGCCGCCGATGCCGATGACGATGAACAGGGTGCACTGATTGCGGATCTCCTCCACTGCGACGCAGATGCTGTCCACCAGCTCGGTCGAAATCTCTTCAGGAAGATGCACCCAGCCGGTAAAGTCCGCGCCGAGATAGTTTTTCTCCGAAGAACGCAGCGTGTTTCTCCACGCCTTGGCGCTCTCCACCGTGCTTTTGGCGGGGGTGATTCCCGCGCCGGTCATTTGGATCTTCATTTGCTCCTCCCGCGATCAGACAGGCCAAAGGGTTTCGGGATACTTTCCCGCTTCCTTCATACGGCGGAAAGCCTCTTCCACCTTTTCCTTGTCCTCTTTATAGGTGACGCCATACCATTTGTCGGTGGCCTCCAGTACCTGTACCGATACCGTTCCCCGCTCCAGCAGCGCGCCCACTTCGATGGGAAGCAGATACTCTGCCTTCATGGGATTCTTGACGGCGTCTTCCCGCAAGAACTTGTCAAAGTCCCGCAGCATATAATCCATCATCGAGGGCTGGAATCCCCAGAAGTTCATGGAAACCACCGTGCCCCGGGGAATATCCCGGGTTTCGCCGGTCTTTTCCTCGAATGCGCAGATGGTGCCGGCCTGGGGATCCTTCCAACCGATGTTTTTTGTCTCGTCGATGGCGGTCAAAAGACCGTTTTCATCGGTGGCGCATACGCCGCGCGTGACCGTGCCCTGCTCGGAAAGGGTGTTCTCCACATAATAGCCCGCCATGCAATAGCGGTTTTCGTCGGTTTCCGCGCTCAAAAAGTCGAAAACCTTTTGAAACGCATCCCGACCGTAATAGTCGTCCGCATTGATTACGGCAAAGGGTCCGTCCAAAAGCTCCTTTGCGGCCATGACAGCGTGGCAGGTGCCCCAAGGCTTTGTGCGTCCGTCAGGAACGGAAAAGCCCTCGGGAAGCTGCCCGATCTGCTGGAACACATATGAGCATTTGACGTATTTTTCCATGCGGGAGAGCACCCGTTCCCGGAAGTCTTCTTCCATTTCCGGCTTGATGATAAAGACGATCTCTTCAAAGCCCGCCTTCCATGCGTCGTAGCATGCAAAATCCAGAATGATCTCATTTTGCGGGGTGACAGATTCCATCTGCTTCAGGCCGCCGTATCGGCTGCCCAGACCGGCCGCCATGACTACAAGCTTGGGTTTTTTCATATCTCATTCTCCTTTTATTCTCATGTAGTACCGTTATAATCATTCTATCAAAGAACCTATGGGAATGCAAGAGGGAGAAAAGAGCGGGTAAAAAAACTTCCGGCAGGGAGAAATCTCCCTGCCGGAAAGCGTATGCAGTTTTCGTCAGAACGATCAATCAGATGTTCTGGATGAAACGCATCATGACAGCGGCGAACTCGGCACGAGAGGTCTCGCCCTGAGGAACCAGATTGCCGTTGATGCCATTGATGATGCCGTTGGCAACAGCCCAGGCCATCGCGTCAGCAGCCCAAGCGTTGACGGAATCCGCATCGCCGAAGGCGGTCAGATCAGCCTCAACGGGAGAAGCAGCGCAGAAGCGATACAGCATGGTGACCAGCTGCTCACGGGTGACAACGCCGGT
>CADBTM010000240.1 GCA_902797555.1 Oscillospiraceae bacterium | reverse complement strand
GTGTTGTTTAATTTACAAAGTGCTTTTCGCGCCCTCTCATCGACCGGGTTTTGCCCCGCTCTCTCGAGCGCTTTTCTAGAATACCACGCGATTTCCCATTTGTCAACACTTTTTTTGCGATTTTTTTCGATTTTTTTCAAGTTTTGCTCTCTGTATTCGCTCTTTCCGGCCTTTTCCGGAAAATCGCCGGAATTTATACAGTTTGTTTATATTTGACCCAGCTTGTGCAAAAGCCGGTGCCAAAGATCGATCAGGCGGAAGCGGATCACATATTCCTCTTCTCCGCAGATCAGTCCGATCTCCTCATCCGAGAGTCCTCCCTCCCGTGCCAGCTCCTCCAGCTCCTCCTGACAGACGCCGCGGCACAGCGGCGGGAACATCACGCACCACCAGTTTCGTCCCTGTCCCTCGCCGATGACCACCCGGACGGCGGGATAGACCCCGGCGGGCAGCGTGAAGGTGGGATACTCCCGCGTGTCAAAATAGTACCGTTCCAGCGTGACGCGCACCGGGCGCTCCTCTCCCTCCCGGCGCAGAGCGGCACGGGCCGCCTCGGTCATACGGCACAGCAGAACCCTGTCCACCCGTTCTGCCCCGTTTGACGCCTCCAGCACAGCGTCACGCACGATCAGCTTGAGCTGCTGATCCTGATCTCGGTCGGACGCGGCCAGCACATGCAGTCGGGTCAGCTTGTTCTCCAGCGCGCCATCCTCCCACAGCATCTGTCCCGCAAAGGACAGGAGCAACGCCGTCAGGAGGACGATCTCCCATTTTCTCCATTTCATATGTATCGCTCCTTTCGCTGTCCTCAGTGTGGACAGTTTCCGGGGAAAATATGCCTGTTTTGCGAAAAAATCGGTATATGCCGGGCAAAACCGCGCACAATAGCCTCAAAAGGAGCGATGGAGCAATGAATATTTCCAAAATGCGCCGCAAGATTCGTTTGTTTTCCCTGTTGGCAGTCGTGTGCGCGGTCATCCTTCTGGCGGGACAGCCGCAGGCCGCCGTCTATCAAAAGGGCAGTACGGGCGAGACGGTGCGCACCATTCAGACCAAGCTGAAGCGATGGGGCTATTACACCGGCGCCGTCGACGGCGTGTACGGCAGCAAAACCGCGGAGGCCGTCCGCTATTTTCAGAGGCAAAACGGGCTGACCCCCGACGGCGTGTGCGGGGACAAGACCCTCAAGGCCCTGGGCATCGGCGGGAGCAGCTCGGCAACGGCGGCAGTCACCGAAAACGACCTGTACCTGCTGTCCCGCATGATCTCGGCGGAGGCGCGGGGCGAGCCCTACGTGGGACAGGTGGCGGTGGGCGCAGTCATCCTCAACCGGGTGAAGCACCCCTCCTTTCCCTCCACCGTCTCGGGTGTGCTCTATCAGAAAAATGCCTTCAGTTCGGTGTCCGACGGACAGTTTTTCTCGGTGGCCATCACCGACAGCGCCCGGCGGGCCGCCCGGGATGCCCTCAACGGCTGGGATCCCACCGGCGGCGCCATCTATTTTTACAACCCCGCCAAAAGCACCAGCCAGTGGATCTATTCCCGCCCGGTGGTGCTCACCATCGGAGATCATGTTTTTGCAAAATAAGCGCGAGCAGTCTCTCTATATTATTAAAAATAATAAAGCGGCATACGCCGCTTTTTTATTCTTTTATAGTACCGTGTTTTCCAGAATGGAAAACCGGCCGGTTTCGCAGTCGATCTCGGCCAACGCGCCCATGGGGATGATCCCGCTGGGACAGTTGTGACCGAAGCTGGCGTTGCTGAGCACCGGGAGGTCGCTCCTGCCGTATTCGGCGAGGACCTCCAGCGTCACCCGGTCGAGCATCCGCGCCTCCGGTCGTCCGCCCAGCGGCTTGCCCATCAGCAGGCCGGAGATATGGGACAGGATCCCCTTTTCTCCCAGGCGGCGCAGCCGATCCCGATATTTTTCCTCCGAAGGCACGCCGCACACCTCGTAAAAGAGGATGGTGTCGTCCCACTCGGGCGCGGGCGGCATCAGCTCCCACACGTCGGGAAAGACCTCAAAGCAGCCCCCCATCAGTCTGCCCCGGGCGACACCGCCCTGCAGCGGGCGATAGCCTGTGTCCGGAACGAAAAACCGACGCACAGGCTGGGCGCTCTCCGCCCACGGGAGCTCGGAGCCGCTGACCATGCCGCAGGCCTCGATCTCGCCCACCGTCCCGCCGTCAAACAGCAGGCGCTGCACCAGCCGGCGGGTGTAGGGATGCATCTGGCCGGTCTCACCGAAATCGTTGAGCACATGGGCGCCGTAAAAACTGGCGATGCCCGCATGGAGGCAGAAAAAATCGGTCACTGTACCGTCGGAATAGCCGGTGAATATCTTTGGATTGCTGCGCAGCACGTCAAAGTTGATATAAGGAAGCATACGGATGCTGTCGCTGCCGCCGATCACATTGAAGACCGCCTTGATGCTTTTGTCGGAAAAGGCCTCCATCAGATCGGCTGCCCGCGCTTCGGGATGCTCGCTCACATACTGGGTGGGCGCCAACGTGTGCGGCATCTCCACCACCTGCAGACCGAACAGCTCTTCCATACGTCGCTTGCCCAGATCGTATCTCCAACGGATGTTGGGATCGCCCGCCGCGCCCCACGATAGGCTGACGGTGGCGACCTTGTCTCCCGCCCGCAGGCGGGCAGGCTTGATGAGTTCCCGCATTTTGTGATTCCACTCCTTATATAATAATATATCTTGTGGTTGATGGAAAAAGCCGCCCGAGGATTCGGGCGGCTTTCGGGTTGTACCAAAGGATCAGGCCTGCAGCCGTGCGCGATAGCGCTCCAGCTCCTCCTGATTGGCCATGATAAAGTGGCCTTCCTCGATCTCCGTCCAAACGGGCTTGTCGGTTTCATAG
>CADBTM010000239.1 GCA_902797555.1 Oscillospiraceae bacterium | reverse complement strand
TTTTCTTACCGCTTCACACATCCGGTGCCGTGGCCAAGTGGTAAGGCAAAGGTCTGCAAAACCTTCACTCCCCAGTTCAAATCTGGGTGGCACCTCCAAGAAAAAAAGCACTGCATCTGCAGTGCTTTTTTTATGTATATCGATCAGTTTCATAAACCCATGTGCCTCGGCCGTTCCCCGTGAAAGTGGTAGAATGCCGCCTTGTCCTCGTACATGGCGTCGTCTGCGCGGTTGAACACAGCCTTGTATTCGGGATCGCCCTCCCGGTAAAAGGCTGCGCCCAACGAGATATAAAGGGGAGGATCCTGCTCGCCCTTTTGCTCGTTATACGCCGCCACATTCCGGCGCACGTCCTCCAGCTTGGCTTCAAAGCTCTGGGGTTGTGCGTGCTCGGCAACGAGGATAAACTCGTCTCCTCCGATGCGGTACACACAGGACGGGTCAAAAACCGACTTCATGGCTCCGGCCGCAGCGATCAGAATGGCGTCGCCGCTGTCATGTCCGTAGGTATCGTTGGTTTCCTTCATACCGTTGATGTCCACCACGGCGATGGCAAAGTCGGCGCTTCCGTCTGCCATCTTTTGCTCCAGAGCAGCCACAGCTTCCAGATACGCGGCCTTGTTTTTCGTACCGGTCATGGTGTCGGAATAGGCCTGGGCGTGAATGGAGGAGATATAGGTTTGCAGCTCGTTCTGGATCGAACGGATCTTCTGGCTCAGCTCTCCGATTTCATCGTGGGCATAATCCTCTGAGGAGAACCCAACCTTTTCCTGCTTCTGTTCGGAAGAACTCAGCTTGAGCCCTCCTGCGGAGACAGCCTCCAGCTCTTTGGAAAGGGTGTCCACATCGCCGCTCAGACCGTTCAGATTCTTGTCCAGCGAACGGAAGCCGCTGGAAAGCCGGCTCACCAGCAAAAAGACGATCAGCAAACCAATCGCCAGCGAAAAGACAGACAAAAACAGGACGGTTCTGGTAAACTGAGCGATCTGATTGTCAAACCAATCCGCGCCGAAATCCACCGCCACGATGCCGGCGACCTTGCCCGCCGAGTCAAAAACCGGGCTGTATGCACTGTAAAATCTGCCCCATGCGTCCTCATAGGGCACGGTGTCCACGGACGCCTTGCCCAGGCTGGCGGTGCGCAGCGCTTCGGTGGTCACCACGGGCTCGCCGAACACACCGGGATCGGGAACGGTGGGATCGACGGTAAAGGAAAACGTCCCATCGCCGTTGTCCCGGATGCAGTAGATGTATTCCAGATCAATGTTCTCCTGAAAGATCCGCAGAGAGGCGAGGGCAGTCTCATAGGGCTCGGTGCCCGCGTCCTCCGCCGTCAATTGCTCCAGCACATCACCGTCCATCATGGCGGCGGCCGTGTTGGAGATATCCAGCATGCGGCTTTGGATCAAAACCGACATAGCGCGTTCCGATTGCCGGGTCAAAACGATCCCCAGTGCCGTGCTGGCCGCCAAAAGCAGCACAGACACAGCCACAAGGATCTGTGTGGCAAAGCTGACTTTTCTTCGCTTCATATTACACCTCGCCTTGCAGCAAGAAAAACAATCTTATCCCATTTACACTTTATCACTTTTTCCGCCCGTTGTCCACTGGTTTCCCATGAAAAGAGAAGAGTATTCCATCGCCTTGACGGGAAAAACCCATCCATGGTATAATATATTATTAAGAAAGTGGGGGAGTCTGCCATGAAAAAGAAATGGATCTGTCTGGTTCTGTCGCTGATGCTGACGCTTGGACTGTGTACGCCTGTCTATGCCGCCGTCAGCGAAAAGACCCTTTCCGAGGCTGCTGCCCAAACCGCCGCCTTTTTGCAAAAGGCCGTGCCCCAGCCCGGTGTTGGCTCGGTGGCAGGGGACTGGGCGGTGTTCGGCCTCGCCCGCAGCGGCGCAAACGTTCCGGAAAAGTATTATCAGGACTATTATTCTGCTGTGGAGCGCTACGTTTCGGGACGGAAGGGCGTCATCCACGAAAAAAAGTATTCCGAATACAGCCGTGTGATCCTTGCGCTGACCGCCATCGGAAAGGACGCCCGCAGCGTTGCGGGCTATGACCTTACCCTCCCGCTGGGGGACTATGATCAGGTGATCTGGCAGGGGCTCAACGGTCCCATCTGGGCGCTCGTCGCCCTGGACAGCGGCGACTATCCCATGCCCCAAAACCCCACTGCCAAAACGCAGGCTACTCGTCAGATGTATATCGACCGCATCCTCTCCTGCCAGCTTTCCGACGGCGGCTGGAGCCTCTTTGGCGGCACGCCCTCCGCAAAGGAGGGGGACAAGGTCTCCGATCCGGACATCACCGGTATGGCGCTGCAGGCGCTTGCAAAGTATCAGGATCAGCCCGCTGTAAAAAAGGCGACCGACGAAGCCCTGACCTGTATGAGCAGGCGGCAGAATGACGACGGCGGTTTTTCCACTTGGGGCACGCCCAACTGTGAAAGTGCCGTCCAGGTGCTGGTGGGCTTGTGCGAGCTGGGCATTTCCGTGGATGACCCCCGATTTGTCAAAAACGGCAACACCATTCTGGACAATCTGATGACCTACCGCACCGACGAAAACGGCTTTCATCATGTCCACGCTTTTCCCAGCACCGACCAGATGGCCACCGAACAGGGCTTTTATGGCTTTGTGGCCGCACTTCGCGCCATGCAGGGCAAAAACAGCCTTTACCGCATGAGCGACGCCATCTCGGTCTCCACCGGCGCGTCCAACGCCCCGGGGACAGGCCTTGCGGGAAAGGATCCCGCGGTAAAGGCCGTTGCGATCACCAATCCCAAGGCAACCTTTCCCGATATCAAATCCCACGCAAACCGGACGGCTATCGAGGCGCTGGCGCAGCGCGGCATCATCAACGGCAAGGGCAACGGCATGTTTGACCCCGATGCCAACATGACCCGGGCCGAGTTTTGCGCCATCGTCGTCCGCGCTCTGGGGCTGACGCCAAAGGCCAACGGCAGCTTTTCCGATGTGAGCAGCCAGTGGTTTGCCTCCTATGTGGGTACAGCAAACAGCTTTCAGATCGTCAACGGCGTGGGGGACAGGCGATTTGCTCCCAATGCCACCATCACCCGGCAGGAGGCCGCCGTTATGGTGGCCCGTGCCGCAAAGCTGTGCGGCGTCCGGGAAGAATATGACACCTCGGCCATCCGGGACGTGCTGGCGCAATTTGACGATTATGTAAAGACTGCCGACTGGGCGCGTTCCTCGCTGGCGCTGTGCTATGATAAGGGGATCCTGGACGATTCCGCCCTCAGCATCCAGCCCACCGTCCCCATCCGTCGGTGCGAGGTGGCACAAATGCTGTATGCGCTGCTGCGCATCGCAAATCTTTTGTAATGAGGATCTATGAAGAACAAAGATAGCTTTTCCGGGTTTCACCCGCTGGTCAATTTCCTCTATTTTGCGCTGGTGCTGGCGTTTTCCATGTTTTTCATGCACCCCGTCTCGCTGGCGCTGTCCCTGTGCTGCGCCGTCGCCTATCACGTCTATCTGAAGGGGAGCAGGGCGGTGCGCTTCAGTCTGGTGTATATGCTTCCCATGCTGCTTCTGGCTGCTGTCATCAATCCGGCATTCAACCACGAGGGCGCCACTATCCTCACCTATCTTCCCTCGGGCAATCCGCTGACGCTGGAAAGCATTTTTTACGGCATAGCCGCAGCCATGATGCTGGTGTGCGTCATCAGCTGGTTTGCCTGCTACACCGAGGTCATGACCTCCGACAAGTTCGTATATCTCTTTGGCCGCATCATTCCCGCGCTTTCGCTGGTGCTCTCCATGACGCTGCGGTTTGTGCCCCGCTTCAAGGCACAGCTGGACGTGGTGCGTGAGGCGCAGCGCTCGGTGGGCAGAGAAGGGGACAACGGTTCGCTGCCCCAGCGCATCAAAAGCGCCGTCACCGTCCTGTCCATCCTGATCACATGGTCGCTGGAAAACGCCATCGAGACCGCCGACAGCATGCGCAGCCGAGGCTATGGACTGCCGGGACGCACTGCCTTTTCCATCTACCGTCTGGACGGACGGGATCGGGCAGCGCTCATCTGGCTGATCGCGTGCGGCTTGTATATTGCCGCCGGCTGGGCGACGGGAGGCTTTTTCTGGCGCTATTATCCCACGGTGAAGGGGGCACCTCCGGGTGCCTTTCCCGTCAGCTTTCAGATTGTTTACCTGCTGCTCTGCCTGACCCCGCTTGTTATCGACCTGCGGGAGGATCGCCTTTGGAAACAGCAAACGGGAGGTACTCTATGATCCAGAGCATCAATTTTCCCATTGCACCCAGCTGCATTGCCCCTTTCGGTGACTGGGAGACCCTGCGGCGCAGATTGGGCGCTTTGGGGCTGGACGGCGTGGAGGGGATCTGTGATCCCTGCGAGATCGACGAGAGCTTTCCCGCGGATCTGCTTACCGGGTATCATCTGCTGTTTTACGCCGATTGGCTGGATTTTTATCTGCAAAGGGAACCCGCGCTGATGAAAAAGTTCGGTTCGTGGGAGATGGTGGAAAAGGTCTATGGCAGCCGCACGCCCAAGGCTTTCTTCCGTCAGTTCCGGGACGATCTGGATCGGGCGATCGGATGGAACGCCCGCTACGTCGTGTTTCATGTGGCCGACGTCTCGCTGGAGGAATGCTACACCTATCGTTTTTTGCACAGCGACTGGGAGGTGCTGGAGACGACGGTGGAGTTTATCAATCAGCTTTTGGACGGCGTTGCGCCTACCTTTGACTTTTTGGTGGAAAACCAGTGGTGGCCGGGGTTTACCTTTACCGACCCTCAAAAAACCGAGTATCTTCTGTCCCATATCCGTTTTCCCCGCGTGGGCATCATGCTGGACACGGGGCATCTGATGAACACCAACCCCGCCATCCGCACCCAGAGCGACGGGGTGGACTATATTCTGTCCATGCTGCAGGCCCACGGCAGCCTGAGCAAAAGCGTCAAGGGCATGCATTTTCACCAAAGCCTCAGCGGGCGCTATGTGCGCACCCACACCGGCACAATGCCGGAGGACTTTCCCGAGGAGTATTTTCGGGGATTTGCCATGACCTATCCCCATATCGAGCGCATTGACCGACATCGACCCTGGACGGATCCCCGCTGCGTCGAGCTGCTGGAGGCCGTCCGGCCGGAGTATCTCACCCACGAGCTCAGCTCGGGGGAACATCGTTCTCAGCTTGCCGCCGCAAAGCGCCAACTGGGCACACTGCGGAAAGGAGGCTGGCTCTGATGGGCGAAACGTGGAGCCTGCAGCTCCGGGATCTGACCTTTTATTATCCGGAACAGGAAAAGCCTGCGCTGGATCATGTGAATTTTGATGTAAAGCAAGGCAACTTTACAGTGCTTTGCGGTACTTCCGGCTGCGGCAAAACCACTCTGCTGCGTCAGTGCAAGACCGTCCTTGCGCCCCATGGGATACGACAGGGCGAGATCCTTTTGGACGGTCGCCCGCTGGATACGCTGGATCAGCGGGAACAAAGCTGCCGCATCGGCTTTGTGCAGCAAAGCCCGGAAAACCAGATCGTCACCGACAAGGTGTGGCACGAGCTGGCCTTCGGTCTGGAAAGCCTTGGCCTGGATACCGTCACCATCCGCCGGAGGGTGGCGGAAATGGCGTCTTTTTTCGGCATTCAAACGTGGTTTTACAAGAACGTCACCGAGCTGTCCGGCGGACAAAAGCAGCTGCTCAATCTGGCCTCGGTCATGGTGATGCAGCCCGAGCTGCTCATTCTGGACGAGCCCACCAGCCAGCTGGATCCCATCGCTGCGTCCGATTTTCTCGCCACATTGGGCAAGATCCACCGGGAGCTGGGAACCACCATTCTGCTCACCGAGCACCGCTTGGAGGAGGCCTTCCCGCTGGCCACGCAGGTGGCCGTGATGGACGGCGGACGGATGATCTGCACCGGCACGCCAAAGGAGGTCGGCCTTGCCTTGCGGGAGCGGGGACACGCCATGTTTCTTGCCATGCCCTCCGCCATGCGCATCTGGGCGGCGACCGACGGCGGGGAAACATGCCCCGTCACCGTGCGGGAAGGGCGGGAATGGCTTTCGGGCTTTGCTGCAGTCCATCCGCTGCAGGCCGTCCCTCCCGAGGAGGAGTACCGCGGAAACGACGAGACCGTGCTTTCGGCCTCCGAGCTGTGGTTCCGGTATGAAAAGGACGCTCCGGATGTGGTAAAAGGACTGTCTTTCAGCGTCTGTAAAGGTGAGTTCCTTGCTATCCTCGGCGGCAACGGAACGGGCAAAACCACCGCACTCAAGCTGCTTTCCGGGCTGAAAAAGCCTTATCGCGGCGAGCTGACGGTGCACGGCTCGGTGGGGATGCTGCCCCAGAATCCCCAGACCCTGTTCGTCAAAAAGACCGTTCGGGAGGATCTGCTGGAGATCCTGGACAAAAAGGACCCCCAGCGGGAGGAAAAGGCCGCCCGCGTCGTCCGTCTGTGCCGCCTCGAGGCCCTTCTGGAGCGGCACCCCTATGATCTTTCCGGCGGAGAGCAGCAGCGCGCCGCCCTGGCAAAGGTGCTCTTGCGCGACCCGGAGATCTTGCTTCTGGACGAACCCACCAAGGGGTTTGACGCCGAGTTCAAGGAGAGCTTTGCGGAGATCCTTCGGGTGCTGCTGCGCCGGGGCGTGACGGTGATCATGGTGAGCCATGACATCGAGTTCTGCGCTCGCTACGCCCACCGCTGTGCCCTGTTTTTTGACGGGAGCATCGTTACGGAAGGCACCCCTCGGGTGTTTTTCTCGGGCAACAGCTTTTACACCACCGCAGCCAACCGCATGGCCCGCAGCCTGCTGCCTCAGGCGGTCACCGCCGAGGATGTGATCGCCGCCTGCGGCGGCACCCTTCCTCCGACGCCGTCTCTGCCGGACGAGGGTGCGCCCCTTCCGCCCCCGCAAAAAAGCGGGGAAGAGAGGCAAAGCAGGCTGCCCTTGTGGCGCAAGCTGCTGGCCGGAGTCTTCGGCTGTGCGGCGCTGGCGCTGCTGGTTCGATTTTTGTCGGTGGCTGACCTGTCCCAGCTGGTGGGCGCCAGCGGCCTTTCCGGACTGGCAAAAGGCCAGCTGATAGAATACGGCGCATTTCTCGCAGCGCTTTTGGGCTTTGCCCTGTGTGTCACCCGAAAAACCGGGCAAGTGGGCGGGCTTGTCCGGACTCCGCCGGAAAAGCGCCGTCTGTCCCGACGCACCGTCATGGCGGCTGTGCTCATACTTCTGCTCATCCCGGTAACTCTGTTTGTGGGAGAGGCCTATCTCGGAGGGAGAAAGTATTATTCCATCGCCCTGCTGGTGCTGCTGGAGTGCATGATCCCGTTTTTCCTCATCTTTGAGGGGCGCAAGCCTCAGGCGAGGGAGCTGGTGATCATCGCCGTACTGTGCGCCATCGGCGTTGCAGGCAGAGCCGCCTTTTTCATGCTGCCCGAGTTCAAGCCGGTGATGGCGCTGGTCATCATCTCCGGGATTGCCTTTGGCGGCGAGACCGGATTTTTGGTGGGCGCTGTCACCATGCTTGTTTCCAACATTCTCTATTCACAGGGGCCGTGGACGCCGTGGCAGATGTTTGCCATGGGGATCATCGGATTTTTGGCGGGGCTGCTGTTCCGCAAGGGGCTGCTGCGCCGCACGCGGCTGTCGATGTGCATTTTCGGCGCGGTATGCGCCATCGTGATCTACGGCGGCATCATGAATCCCGCCGCCGCCCTGATCTGGCTGGGCAGACTGGACAAAAAGATCCTGCTGACCTATTACGTCACCGGCTTTCCCGTGGACTGCGTTCACGCCGCCGCTACATGGATCTTCCTCTGGTTCGGCGCCGAGCCCATGCTGGAAAAGCTGGATCGCATCAAGGTAAAATACGGTCTTGTAGAGTGACCGCAGACACATGCTTTGACGGTATCGGAGAAAAAGCCTTCGATACCGTCTTTTTTTCCATAAAAAGCTTCAATTTTATTGCCTTTTTTCCACGATTGCGCTATACTAAAATTGTCTTTTTCTATGTTTGATTCTGACATAAAGGAAAGAAGGGGTTTGCTGTGCGCCAGAGGATCGGCCTCAATCGGGGCTGGACGTTTACCGAACGCTTTTCCGACACCTTTCTGGCGGGGAAGGTGGTTTCCGATCTGGAGACCGTCGATTTGCCCCACACCTGCAAGCTGACCCCCTTTGACTATTTTGACGAGAGCGTCTATCAGATGGTCTGCGGCTATCGCAAGGTGTTCTTTGCCCCCGAGAGCTGGCGAGGCAAGCGGGTCTTTCTCCGGATCGGCGCGGCGGGGCACAGCGCGCAGGTCTATCTGAACGGAGTCCTTTTGACCGAGCATTTCTGCGGCTACACCGCCTTTTCCGCCGAACTCACCGACCATCTGCGCTATGGCGGGGACAATCTGCTGGTGATCCGGGTGGACAGCCGGGAGCAGCAGGACATCCCGCCCTTCGGCTTTGTTATCGACTACATGACCTATGGCGGTCTGTATCGGGAGGTATCGCTGGAGATCACCTCGCCCTGCCATATCGCCGATCTCTTTGCCCGGCCGGAGGTCGACGGGAGCGACAAAAGCGGCGTTCTGAAGGGCACGGTGACGCTGGGCGGAGCCCCGCGGGGCGAGATCACCCTTCGCCACACGGTGCGGGAATGCTTTGGGAAAAAAGCCGTTGTCGCCGAGACCGTCGGCGGCGAAGAGGTTTCCATTCCCTGCGGGACGGTGTCTCTGTGGGATGTGGACGACCCAAAGCTGTACACATGGACGGTGACCCTGCTGGACGGCGGCCTGCCTGTGGACGAGGTGACCGTCCGCATCGGCTTCCGCACTGCCGTATGGCAGACCGACGGCTTTTATCTCAACGGGAGAAAATGCAGGATCGTCGGCCTCAACCGGCACCAGAGCTATCCCTATATCGGCTATGCCGCCACTCGCTCGCTCCAGCGTTTCGACGCGGAGATCCTCAAAAACGAGCTGGGGCTCAACGCCGTGCGCACCTCTCACTATCCCCAGTCCCAGCACTTTATCGACCGCTGCGACGAGCTTGGCTTGCTGGTCTTTACCGAAATCCCCGGCTGGCAGCACATCGGCGGGGAAGCGTGGAAAAAACAGACGGTGAAAAACACCGAGGAGATGGTGCTCCAATACCGCAACCATCCCTCTGTCATCCTGTGGGGTGTGCGCATCAACGAGAGCGTGGACGACGACCCGCTCTATCGGGAGACCAACCGGGTGGCGCGTCAGCTCGACCCCACCCGCGCCACGGGCGGCGTCCGCTGCAACAAAAAGAGTAGCCTTCTGGAGGACGTGTACACCTACAACGACTTTTTCCACGACGGAAGCAATCCCGGCTGCGAGCCCAAAAAGGCGGTCACCTCCGATAAAAGCCGCCCTTACCTCATCACAGAATACAACGGGCATATGTTCCCCACAAAGACCTATGACAGCGAGGAGCATCGCCTGTCCCACGCCCTGCGCCATGCCAACGTGCTGGATGCCGCGGCAGGGGAGGAGGACATCGCCGGAACCTTCGGCTGGTGCTTTGCCGATTACAACACCCACAAGGATTTCGGCAGCGGCGACCGCATCTGTTATCACGGCGTGCTGGATATGTTCCGCAATCCAAAGCTTGCCGCCGCGGTCTACGGCGTCCGGCAGGACGACGCGCCCGTGCTGGCGGTCAGCTCGTCCATGGATATCGGCGAGCACCCGGCGGGCAACCGGGGACGGACGTTTTTGTTCACCAATGCCGACAGCGTAAAGATGTACAAAAACCGCCGGTTCATCCGGGAATATACCCACAAGGACACGCCCTACAAGCATCTCTTCCGTCCGCCCATCGAGATCGACGACTTTTTGGGCGAGCAGATCGAGGACAACGAACGCTTTTCTCCCACCCAGGCCAGATACACCAAGGATCTGCTCAACCACTCCGCCCGCTTCGGCATGAATCATCTGCCGCTTTCCCTCAAGCTCAAGGCGGCGTGGCTGATGGCGCGCTATGGGATGACCTTCGGCGACGCTTACGCCCTCTACGGCAAATACATCGGCAACTGGGGCGATGCCGCCACCGTCTATCGCTTTGATGCCGTGCGGGACGGAAAAACCGTCGCCACGGTGGAAAAGGCGCCGACCGTCTCTCTGCACCTCTCCGCTCAGGCCGACCACACCCGTCTGCGGGAGGGGGATACTTACGATATGAGTCTGATCCGCATCACCATGCGGGACCAGAACGACAACATTCTGCCCTTTTATCAGGGCTGCATCCGCCTCTCTGCCGAAGGCCCCATCCGGATCGTCGGCCCCACTGATGCCATCCTGCGGGGAGGCATGGGCGGCGCCATCGTCCGCACCACAGGCGGGCGAGGCAGGGCGGCGCTGGTGCTCTCCTGCGATCAGACCGAACCCTTGCGCGTGGAATTCACCGTCTTTTCAGACGAGAACGGAGGAATAGAATGAAGGAACGCTCCAAGCTGATTTTCGGAAATCCCATTTCCCAAAAGGACTATCAAAAGGCCGTGCGCTCCAAGGCAAAATACGCCAGAAAATACGGCGATGACAGCGGCGAAGCCTACCCTGCAAAGCTGGTGGAAAACCCCTGTCTGTTCGCACCTCTCGGCGTGCGGGATATCCGTGTGGCCGAAGGGGAGGGGACGCAGCCCTTTGACACGGAAAAGGGCATTATTGTGGGCAATATCCGCATGGGCTTCGGCCATTACCGCATCGCCATCGCCATGGCCTCCGCCGCCCACGCGCTGGGCTATACGCCCTATTGGATGGATCTCAATTCCTTCCCCCAGACCACCTGCACCAGGGTGATCGGCGCACAAAATGATCTATATTCCCTCGGATCCCGTGTCTCGCAAAAGAGCAAGCTGTTTAACCGTCTGGTGTGGGAGCCTCTGAACTATGAGGGCTTTCGCCAGCTGAGCTATAACGCCTCCGACCAAAAGAACGCCGAGCTGATGGCGCCCGTTTTCCACAGTGTGCCCAAGGAGATCCCCGTCATCGGCACCCATGTCTGGCCGGCGCAGGCCGCTCTTCACGCCGGGATGCAGTATGTGGTCAACGCCATCCCCGACAACTGGCCGATGGCGCTCCATCTGGCCGAGGGCAGCGTGCACACCATCCAGACCCGTCAGGCCTATATGGGCTACCGCATCCTCAACGGCATGCAGAAAAAGGACGTGCTCAAGCCCATGCCCGCCGACGCGCTGGTCTATACCGGTCATTATATCGACCACGAGCTGGTGACCAATGTGGAAGCCGACTGTGCCGCCCGCCTTGCCCGCAGGGAAAAGGGCGAGCCCATGCGCTTTCTCCTCACCATCGGCGGCGCCGGCGCTCAGCGCGAGCTGTTTGCCGCCGTCATCCGGGAGCTGATGCCAAAAATCCGGGAAAAGAAGGCCGCACTTTACGTCAACGTGGGCGACTATCGCAATGTATGGGACGAGCTTTTGCGCCGGATCCCCACGCTGGGCGAGTTGTCCACCACCCATTTCAACGATTGGCAGGAAACCTGCGCCTTTGCGGAAAATGCTCTGACCGGCGGGGTGGAGGGCATCCACGCCTTCTGGCATGAAAACATCTTTGAGGCGGTCTACTGCACCAATCTGCTTATGCGCTCGTGCGATGTGCTGGTGACCAAGCCCAGCGAGCTGACCTTTTATCCCGTGCCCAAGCTGTTCCTCAAGCGCATCGGCGGGCACGAGCGCTGGGGCGCTATCCACTCTTCGGAGTACGGCGACGGTTCGCTGGAATGCGAGGACATTCCCCACACGCTGCAGATGCTGAAGATGTTTTTGGAGGACGAGGCGATCTTTCCCCAGATGTGCGCGTGCATCTGCGAAAACAAAAAACAAGGGCTGTACAACGGAGCCTATGAAACGGTCAAAATTGCCATGGGGCTGAAAAACAAATAAACGAGGTGCATTATGGAAGAAAAGCAAAAACTGTCTGGCAAATCCAAGATCTCCTATGGCCTTGGAGCCGTGGGAAAGGACATGGTCTACATGCTTTCCGCAAGCTCCATTCTGTATTATTACCAGGACATCATGGGTGTGTCGGCATGGGTAATGGGAATCATTTTAATGATTGCCCGTGTAT
>CADBTM010000238.1 GCA_902797555.1 Oscillospiraceae bacterium | reverse complement strand
TTTGCACAGGAAAAAAAGATCGTCGAGCTGAGCAGCCAGATTGAGAACATGAAAAGCGATTTTTCTCTCAAGCAAGAGCAGGCAAAGGCCGAGCAGGAGATCCTGCTTCGGCAGAAGGATGACCAGATCGCTTTTTATAAAGATATGAAAACCCGTCTTTCCACAAAGATGGTCGGCGAATCGCTGGAGCAGCACTGCGAGATCGAGTTTAACCGCCTGCGCACCACCGCCTTCCCCAACGCCTATTTTGAGAAGGACAACGACGCCAGCGGCGGCAGCAAAGGAGATTATATCTTCCGGGACTATGACGGCGGAACGGAATACCTCTCCATTATGTTCGAGATGAAAAACGAGATGGATACCACCTCCACCAAGCATAAAAACGAGGATTTTTTCAAGAAGCTGGATAAAGACCGCACAGAGAAAAAATGCGAATATGCCGTGCTGGTCTCTCTGCTGGAGGCCGACAGCGAATACTATAACGCCGGGATCGTGGATGTCTCTTACCGGTATCCCAAAATGTACGTCATTCGTCCCCAGTTTTTCCTTCCGCTGATCTCGCTTCTGCGGAATGCGGCACAGAACAGTCTGAGCTACCGGAAGCAGCTGGAGGTCGCGCGCCAGCAAAATCTGGACGTGGAAAACTTCAACACCCAGCTGATGGATTTCAAGCAAAAGTTTTCCCGCAATTACGAGCTGGCCAGCCGAAAATTTACCGATGCCATCGATGAGATCGACAAAACCATCACCCATCTGCAAAAGGCCAAAGAAGCGCTGCTCTCCTCCGAAAACAATCTCCGTCTGGCAAACAGCAAGGCCGAGGATCTGACCATCAAAAAGCTCACCAAGGGCAACCCGACCATGACCGCCCGGTTTGAGGATGCGGGGATCCCCATCGAATAAAACGCACAATACAAAAAGACCGCTCTGCACAGAGCGGTCTTTTATGTTGCAAGCTCAGAACAGCTTTCCCGGATTGAGGATCCCGTTGGGGTCAAAGACCTGCTTGATGCCACGCATCAGAGCGACCTGCCCTGGGCCGACGGTGTCCAGCAAATACTGCTTTTTGGCAAATCCGATGCCATGTTCTCCCGAGACAAGGCCGCAAAGCTGATTGGCTTTCCCGTACATGCGGGAAAAGGCTTCCTCCAGCTTTTTCTTCCACGTGTCCTCGTCCAGAGCGTCCCGGCAGATATAGACATGGAGATTGCCGTCGCCCGCGTGGCCAAAGCTGGGGATGCGCACATCCAGCTCCCGGGAGACCTGATGGGTATATTCGATAAACTCCACCACACGGCTGCGGGGCACCACCACGTCGCACTCGTCCATCTCGGTGGTGGAGGCCTTGATGGCCTCCAGAAATGCGCCGCGGGCTTTCCACACGCTTTCCTTGCGCTCGTCGGTGTCCACCAGATAAGCGTCGGGTGCGCCACGATCCATGCACAAAGTGGCCACCGCCTCCAGCTGGCTGTCGATGGCCGTGCGGTCAGAGCCGTCCACCGTCAGCAGCAGATAGGCGGGAAAGCGGGTGTCGGGAAACTTTTTGCCCAGATAGTCCTCGGCAAACAAAACGGTCTCCCGCTCGAAAAACTCGATGGCCGTCAGCGAAGCCTTGCTCTTGATGATCTCGGGCACGGTGCGGATGGCGCCCTCCACCGAGGGAAAGGGCACCAGCAGGCTGACGGTGATCTTTGGCAGAGGGATCAGCTTGAGAACGGCCTCGGTGATCACGCCCAACGTGCCCTCCGAGCCGATCATCAGATGGAGCAGGCTGTAGCCCGTGCTGTTCTTGACCATCTTTCCGCCCAGCGTTTCCACCCGTCCGTCGGGCAAAACCACGGTGAGTCCCCGCACATAGTCCCGGGTGACGCCATACTTTACAGCCCGCATGCCGCCTGCATTTGTGCTGATATTGCCTCCGATGGTGGCCGACTTTTCGCCGGGATCGGGAGGATAGAGAAAATCGTTTTTTTCCACATAGGCCGCCAGATCCATCAGCAGCACGCCGGGCTGGACGGTGACCGTGAGATTGTCGGGATCAAGCTCGAGGATCCGGTTCATCCCCAGCGTTTCCAGCAGGATGCCGCCATGCAGGGGCACAGCCGCGCCCACCAGTCCCGTACCGCTGCCCCGGACGACCACGGGGATATGCTTTTCGTTGGCGTAGGCCATGACGGCCGAGACCTCTTCGGTGGAAAGGGCTTTTACCAGCGCCTCGGGCATCTGCCGGACGCCGCCCAGCTCGTCGTGGCTGTAATCCTCGGCGATCTGGCTGCCCGCGAGCACCCGCTCGTCGGCGGTGACGCTCCGCAGATAGCGCAGATCGGCTTCCTCCAGTTTTTTATACATGGCCGTTTTCCTCCATCCTTTGGATCAGCAGGGGGATCACCTGATAGAGATCCCCCACAAAGCCATAATGGGCGATGTCAAAAATCGGGGCGTTTTTGTCGCTGTTCACCGCCACGATCAAGGGAGAATTGCGCATGCCGGCGGCAAACTGCACCGAGCCGGACACGCCCAGCGTCACGATCAGCTTTGGCTTGACCGTCCGGCCGGAAAGGCCGATCTGCCGGCGAGGATCAAACCATCCCGCCTCCACCAGAGGACGGGTGCACGCCAGCTGCGCCCCCAGACGGTCGGCCAGCTGCTGCGCCAGCCCGATATCCTCCCGGGAGCGGATCCCCCGCCCCACCGCCACGATGACCTCAGCGTCGGAGATGTCGGCCTCGGCAGGCTTTTGGGTTACCGAGAGGATGCGTGTTTTTGTGGTCAGCAGGTCGTCGGTCACGGGGACGGAGAGAATCTCGCCGTGGAGCGCGCAGGGCGCCGGGGCGGAAAAGATCTTGTACCGGACGGTACAGAATTGGGGGCGGGAATTGGGCGTGACGATGCGCGCCATGATGTTTCCGCCAAAGGCGGGGCGGATCTGCACCAGGTCGGTGTTTTCCTTCATCTCCAGCATGGTGCAGTCGGCGGTGAGGCCGGTGTGTACCCTTGCTGCCACCTTGGGCGCCAGCGAGCGTCCCAGCGCCGTGGCGCCCACCAGAATGGAGGAGGGATGCACCGTTTCGATAAAGTGGGTGAACACATTTGCATAGGGCGAGAGGTCAAAATCCCGCAGAGCGGGAGAATCGTAGGCGTACACCCGGTCGACGCCGTAGGTGAGCAGCGCGTGGGACGCCTCGCCCAGGTCGCTGCCGATGAGCAGCGCCAGCACCGGATGGCCGGTGACAGCGGCCAACTCCCGGGCTTTTCCCACCAGCTCCAGGGAAACGGGATGCACCTTTCCCCCGTGCTGCTGGACAAATACGGCGACCCCGCGCCACGCGCTTTTGTCGCAGACGGGGGCGGCCTCCTCCTCA
>CADBTM010000237.1 GCA_902797555.1 Oscillospiraceae bacterium | reverse complement strand
CCAACGAGGCCATCTGCTCCAACAACGAAGCCCAGATGTTCGTCACTGTTTGGCTGGGCATTCTGGAGCTCTCCACCGGCAAGCTGACCGCCGCCAACGCCGGTCACGAATACCCCGTCATCCTGCAGCCGGGCGGCAAGTTCGAGCTGTATAAGGACAAGCACGGCTTTGTCATCGGCGGCATGGAGGGCGTGCGCTATAAGGAATATGAGCTGCAGCTTGCCCCCGGCGCCCGCCTGTTCCTCTACACCGACGGCGTGCCCGAGGCCACCAACGCGCAAAACGAGCTGTTCGGCACCGAACGGATGCTGGAGGCGCTCAACCAAAGCCCGGGCGTCAGCCCCGAAGCCCTGCTGAAAAACGTCCGGAAATCTGTGGACAGCTTTGTCAAGGAAGCCGAGCAGTTTGACGATCTGACCATGCTGGGACTGGAATATAAAGGAGGCGCAGTATGACCCATATCTTTGGCTCGTCCGAGAGCCGTGAGCAAAGCCTCGTCCTCCCCGCCGCAAACGCGGCAAAGCTGGAGCTGGAAGCCTCCGTGGAGGCGCTGCCTCAGGTGCTCGCCTTTTTGGAAGAGCAGCTGGAGCAGGCGGACTGCCCCATGAAATTGCAGATGCAGATCTCCATCGCCGCGGAGGAGATCTACGTCAACATCGCCCACTATGCCTATGCTCCCCAGACGGGCATGGCCACCGTGGAGGTGGAGACAAGCGCCGAGCCCCGTTCGGTCACCATCCGCTTTATCGACGGGGGCAAGCCCTTTGACCCCACCGGCAAGGCCGATCCCGACGTGACGCTGTCCGCCGACGAGCGGGAGATCGGCGGTCTGGGCATCTTTATGACCAAAAAGATCATGGACGACGTGGTGTACGAATACCGCGACGGCAAAAACATTCTCACACTGAAAAAACGGCTGGACGCCTGATGCGTCCCCATCATGAGGTGAAGCAACTATGATATCTCTTCTGTTGTCCTTCGGCGTCCTTGTCGTCGGCTATTGCCTGTACGGGCGGCTGACCGAGCGAGTCTTTTCTCCCGACGACCGGAAAACGCCCGCCCTGACCAGACAGGACGGCGTGGACTTTGTCCCCATGGCCACATGGAAGGCCTTTCTGGTACAGCTTTTGAACATCGCGGGCACCGGCCCCATCTTTGGCGCGCTGATGGGCGCCTGCTTTGGCCCCGTGGTGTTTTTGTGGATCATTTTCGGCGCCGTACTGGGCGGAGGGGTGCACGACTATATGTCGGGCATGATCTCCGAACGCCACGACGGCGCCTCCATCGCCGAGCTCAGCGGCATCTATCTGGGCGGGGCGGCAAAATGGTTCATGCGCGCCTTTTCCATTCTGCTGCTCGTCCTCACCGGGACGGTGTTTGTCACCTCTCCCGCCGCCCTGCTGGCGCGGCTCACTCCGGGCGCACTCAACGGCACCTTTTGGATCGTGGTCATTCTGATCTATTACGTGCTGGCCACTCTGCTGCCCATCGACAAGATCATCGGCAGGCTTTACCCCGTGTTCGGCATCGTGCTGCTGGTGATGGCCGCAGGCATATTGGGCGGGATCCTGTTCCGGGGCTATTCCGTCCCGGAGATCACCCTGCAAAACCTCCATCCGGCAAATCTCCCCGTCTGGCCGTATATGTTCGTCACCGTGGCCTGCGGCGCCATCTCCGGCTTTCACGCCACCCAATCGCCCATGGTGGCAAAGTGCATCCGGTCGGAAAAGCTGGGACGCAGGATCTTTTACGGCGCGATGATCTCCGAATCGGTGATCGCCCTTGTGTGGGCGGCGGCCGGCGTGGCCTTTTACGGCGCCACCGGCGGGCTGCACAACGCCCTGTCCTCGCTGGGACAGTCGGGCGTGGTCTATGATATTTCCACGGGAATGCTGGGCCCGGTGGGCGGCGTGCTTGCCATCGTGGGCGTCATCGCCTGCCCCATCACCTCGGGAGACACCGCGTTCCGCTCTGCCCGGCTGATCCTTGCCGAGATGACCGGGCTGGATCAAAAGAGCATCCGCAGCCGCCTGCTCATCACCCTGCCCCTGCTGGCGGTGGGTGCGGCGCTGACCCAGCTGGATTTCAACGTCCTGTGGCGGTACTTTTCCTGGTCGAACCAGACGCTGGCCATGATCTCCCTGTGGGTGGCCACCGCCTACCTCCTCAAAACCGGCACTCGCCCGTGGGCGAGCCTGCTCACCGCGCTGCCTGCCGCCTTCATGTCGGCGGTGAGCATGACCTATATCCTGATGGCGCGTGAGGGCTTCCGCCTGTCCGCCTCCATCGCCTATCCCGCGGGCGCGATCTTTGCCGCCGCTCTTTTCCTCGTGTATCTGCGCGCACAGCGCCGTCTTTCCCACAGGATACCGCGCTGACGCCCCCGCCCCGCAAAATCTATCCCCCGAAAGGATTTCCCCTATGCTTCCCTTTGTCCGGCGGGAACACTCCATCGTGGAAAACGTGTTCCGAAAAACACTGACAACCTATATGCTCAACACCTTTACGTGGGCGGTGGGCGCGCTGGTGGACGGCGCAGTCATCGGCAACTTTCTGGGCGTGGACGCGGTGGCCGCCTACGGGCTGATCTGGCCGCTGACCTTTGTGTACGCGCTGGTGGGGAGCATCCTCTCCGGCGGATCGCGCAATCTCTATACCCGTCTGGCCGGGCAGGGCAAAACCAAAGAGGCAAACCACGTGTTCACGCTGGCGCTGCTCCTTGCGGTTGGCATATCCGCCGGGCTGGTGGCCGTCACCTTTCTGCTGCTGTCGCCGCTGGCCGGGCTGTTGGGCGCCGCCGGCGAAAATGCCCTGCTGCGTCCCCTGGTGTGCCGGTATCTGGCGGGATTTGTGCTGGGGCTGCCCTTTGACAACGGGGCAAAGGTGCTGGCCGGATATATGGGCATGGACTCGGACCACCGGCGGGTGGTGCTGGCCACCCTCGCCATGACGATCACCGACGTGGTGGGCGATCTGGCGGTGGTGCTGCTGTTCCATGGGGGCATGTTTCTGGTGGGCCTTGCCACCGCGGTGGGACAGCTGGTTTACTTCGCCGTGCTGTCCACCCACTTTTTCCGCAAAAAGCGCATGCTGCGCATCGGTCTGCGGGGCGTCACCGACGTGAGAAACAAGATCTCGGTGATCGTGGCAAACGGTGCGCCCGCCGGCGTGACCCGCGTGGCCAACGCCTTTTGCGGCATCACCGTCAACCGCATCCTCTCGGCGGCCGCCACCTCCGGCTTTATCGCCGCCTACAGCGTGCACAAATCCATGGCGTCTCTGGTGGGCGCCACCTATCTGGGCATCGCCGACACCGTGTGGACGCTTTCCAGCATCTATTACGGGGAGGAGGACAAAAAAGCGCTGGACGAGCTGCAGAGAACCGCCTTCCGCGCGGGACTGATCCTCACCGGCGCCGCCGCCGTCGTGCTGGCCCTTTTCCCCCGGTTTTTTGCCGGGATCTATGTGGGCGTCTCCGATCCGGACGCGCTGCGGCTGGCCGCCCAGGCGGTGCGGCTGTTTGCCCTGTGCGTCCCGCTGTATATGCTTGTCTACCTCTTTGACGATTATCTGATGGGTCTGGGCAGGCTGAAAACCTCCATCGTCTACAGCTTCTTTCTGGAGTGCGGCGCCGTGGTGCCCTCCGTCTGGCTGATGGTCACCCTCATCGGCGGACAGGGCGCGTGGTTTGCCACCCCGGTGACCCTCACCCTCATGATCCTTGCGGCGCTGCTGTATATCCGCCGCTGGCCGGTGGGAGGCTCTTTCCACGCCCGGCGTCTGCTGGTGGGCGGCGACTTTGGCGCCAACCCGGAAAAGGAGCTTTCCATCACCGCCGACACCATGCTGGAGGTGGTGGGCATGTCCCGTCTGGCGGGGCTGTTCTGTCAGGAAAACGGCATCGACAAGAAAAAAGCCAACGCCCTCGCCCTGTGCATCGAGGAGCTGGGCAGCAACATCATCGAGCACGGCTTTTCCGACGGAAAGGCTCACTCCATCGATATGCGCATCCTCGCCAAGGAGGGGGAGATCATCCTCCGCATCCGGGACGACTGCCGGCCCTTCAACCTTGTGGAGCGGTATGAGATGGCCAGCGTGCAGGACGACCCCACCAAAAACATCGGCATCCGCATGGTGATGAAGATGAGCCGGGACGTGAAATATCTCAGCACCATGAACACCAACAATCTGATCATACGCATCTGATCCCAGTTGCTTTGATATATTTTTAAATACATCCTTAGGAGGGATACTATGAAATCAGACATCGTAACCGTAACCAACACCGGCGAAGGCATCGGTCTGGCGCTGCAGGCGGCTTCCGCCTCGGCAACCTACCGCGGTCTGGAATCGAAAAACGCCATCCGCGTCCGTCTGCTCGCAGAGGAGATGCTGGGTCTGGTGCGTCAGATCGCCGGCGAATTCGAAGCCAGCTTTTGGGTGGAATCCCAGGGCAACGCCTTTGAGCTGCATCTGGTTCTGTGCTCCTTTATCACGGGCAAAATGCGCAAGGAGCTGCTCAAAACCTCCAGCACGGGCAAAAACGAGGCCGCCAAGGGCTTTATGGGCATGCTCCGGGATATGATCGACCGGGCGCTGTCCTCCGACGGCTCGGACGATCCCCTGGACGACCTCAAATGGGGTCTTGTCCTGCCCGCCGATATGGGCATGGCCGATCCCGTGCTCTATTCCGCCTCGGCCGACTTTATGAACTGGTCGATGCAGAACTATCTTGCCAACGTGCAGGCCGAAAGCATGCGCAGCGACAAGGCCAAGGCCGAATGGGACGAGCTGGAGCGCTCGATCCTCGCCAATCTGGCCGACGAGGTCAAGGTGTCGGTCAACGGCAACAAGGCAGAAATGACAGTCTACAAAACCTTTTAAAACAACTGAACGGAGGTATCACCCATGCTGAACATCAACAAAACCCAGGAAAACACCGCCCTCACCGTCGCCCTCGGCGGCCGTCTGGACACCACCACCGCGCCCCAGCTGGAAAAGGAGCTCCGCGCATCGATGGAGGGCATCACCGCTCTCACCCTCGACATGGCCGAGCTGGAGTACATCTCCTCCGCCGGACTGCGCGTGCTGCTCTCCGCCCAAAAGACCATGAACCGTCAGGGCGAGATGACCCTCATCCACGTCAACGAAACCATTCAGGAGATCTTTGAGGTCACCGGCTTTTCCGACATTCTCACCATCAAATAAGCTTTTTTCCATCGAAAAGGAGCTGCAGCAAAGCAATGAACGCAAAGAAAAAACTGTTTGCCCTGGTGCTCGTCCTCGCCCTCTGCCTGTCCGCCGTCCCGGCGCAGGCGGCGCTGGGCGACGCACCTCAGGCTCCCGCCACCCGGGAGGACGTCAGCCTTGCCCTGTGGAAACTGGCGGGCGAGCCCGTGGTCAACTATATCCTCCCCTTCTCTGACGTAAGCCCAGAGGCCGACCGTGCCGAGGCGGTGCGCTGGGCGGCGTCTCAGCACATCGTAAGCGGCGTGGGCGGCGGCCTGTTCCTGCCGGAGAGCGCCGTCACCCGGGAGCAGCTTGCCGTGATGCTCTACCGCTATGCCCAGAGCGCCGGCATGGACGTTTCCGCCGGCGAGGACACCAATATCCTCAGCTATAACGACAGCTTTGCATGGTCCGAATGGGCGGTGCCCGCCCTGCAGTGGGCGGTGGCGACCGATCTGCTGTCCGACAGCGAGGGCAGCCTCAACGCACGGAGCACGGTGACCCAGACCGAGGCCGCCGGGATTCTCTCCCGGTTTTCCGATCTGTCCGCCCTCAGCCTGTGGGCGCTGAACGCCCCGGCGCTGGCCGAGATCACCGCCTTTATCCATGCCGTCACCGACGAGACGAGCCCGGACTATATCCCCGTGCGGGATCGCATCGCCGTCTTTGATCTGGACGGAACGCTGTTCTGCGAGACCGACCCCAACTATTTCGACTATACCCTGCTCAAATACCGTGTGCTGGAGGATCCCGACTATGTGGACAAGGCCTCGGATTTTGAAAAAGAGGTCGCCAACAAGATCAAAGCCCAAAACGAGACCGGCGCCTCCTTCCCCGGGCTGGAGGTCGATCACGGCAAGGCCGTGGCTTCCGCCTTTGCAGGGATGACGGTGGGTCAGTTCAACGAGTATATCCAGCGCTTCAAGCAGCAGCCCATGCCCAGCTATGACGGCATGCTGCGGGGCGACGGATGGTATCTGCCCATGCTCCAGATCGTCAACTATCTCAAGGCCAATGACTTTACCGTCTATGTGGTCAGCGGCACCGACCGGCTGATCGTCCGGGGCATCGTGTACCATTCTCCCCTCGATCTGCCCAACCGCCAGATCATCGGCTCGGACGAAACCATCGTCTCCAGCAATCAGGGCGGGACCGACGGACTGAACTATGTCTTTACCGAGGGGGACGAGCTGATCCTCGGCGGCGATTTTCTCGTCAAAAACCTGAAGATGAACAAGGTCTCGGTGATCATGCAGGAGATCGGCCAGCAGCCTGTGCTGTCCTTCGGCAATTCCACCGGCGACAGCAGCATGGCGGAATACGTCACCAGCGGCAACCCCTACCGCAGTCTGGCCTTTATGCTGTGCTGTGACGACACCGTGCGGGAAAACGGCAGCGAAAGCAAGGCGCAGAAGATGTTCGACCTGTGCGAGGAGTTTGACTGGGTGCCCATCTCCATGAAAAACGACTGGCGCACCATCTATGGCGACGGCGTGACCAAAAAGTGATTTTTCCCCCATCGAAAGGCCATCCTGATTTGCAGGATGGCCTTTTTCTGTGCAATTCCTAAGAATTCTGAAGAATATTTGCATTTGCCCCATCCCAGTGCTATAATCCCCTTTGGCAGCGCGATACTATGGATATTGCGCAAAATCGATCATCACAGCAAAGCAAGGAGAAACACACATGAAAAAAATGATCACACTGATTGTATCGCTGGCGCTGTGCGTCAGCCTGCTGGCCGCCTGCGGCAAGACCGCCGCTCCGGTCGAAACCAATCCCGGCACCCCCGCCGAGACCACCCCCTCTCAGACCACGCCTGCTGAGACCACCCCTCAGCCCGCCGAGCCCGCTCCCACGCAGCCTGCCGAAACTCCGGCGGACGAACCCGCGCTTCCTCAGGCGGATCCCTTTGTGGGTCAGTGGAGCGACACCTATTCCCAGCGCGCCTATCTGACCGTCGTCCCCACCGGAACGGGCGCCTATATCGTTCGTCTCCATTGGGGCGACACGGCGGCCTCCTTTGCCCAGTGGGACATGAACGCCGCCTATGACGCCGCTTCCGACAGCATCGTCTATTCCGACGGCACCCGCTCGTATATCACCCTCAAAGAGGACGACACCGAGGACGTGCAGGTGGAATGGACGGGCTCTTCCGGCCGCTTCTATCTGGAGGACGGCATGCTGCGCTGGGAGGACGACAAGGACGAGTCGGATGAGGACGTCCGCTTTGAAAAGATGGAGTCCATCACTCCCGACGCCGCCACCCTTGCCACCGGCTATCTCCTGCCCATCGTCCAGATGCCCGCAGGCGTCAGCGGCGCCGCGCTGCAGCAGGCGCAGATCACCTGCGAGACGCTCCGCTTTGTCTCCTTCTACAACATCTGGGCCCTCGATCAGGAATCGCTTCGCCAGAATCTGGCTGATGCGTGGACTGGCTTTTCCGCCGACGAGCAGGCTGCCTTTGCAGACAACCTCACCGTTGTGAGCGATCAAATCGCCCAGGCCGTGGCCAACTGGGACGAGGTCTCCGGCATTTATGACGATTGCGGCATGGCCGCCGACATGAAGTGGCTGGTAAAGGATCCCGCCGTTCTGCAGGGCTGGCGCATGCTGACAGAAGCCACCAGCGCCGCCTGCCTCGGCTGATTTTCCCCATAATAAAAACCGCCATCCCGGCATACGCCCGGGATGGCGGATTCTTTCTTTTCTCAGTCAGTTGAGATAGGCCTCCTTTACCACCCGCTGCACCTGGTGGGGCGAGTGGATGGCAAACTGCGGTCTTTCGTAAGCCAGATACACGGTACAGCCCTCCCCGGCTCAGTCTTTTCGATGAAATACGTTCAGATCCACCAGTCCCTCGCTCTTTGCCACGATGAGGGCGGCGGCCACGTCGCCGGTGGTGTTGGACGTGGTGCCGAACATATCGATAAAGGGATTGATGGCCATGATCAGTCCCACTGCCTCAAAGGGCACACCCAGATCGGCCAGAACCACGCCCATGCAGACCAGCGCGGCGCCCGGAACGCCCGGCGCGCCCATGGACAGCAGGATGACGGTGACGGCAAGGGACACCATGGCGGCGCCCGGAACGGGGATGTTGTAGGCTCGGGCCAGGAACAGTCCGGCCACCGTCAGAAAGATGCAGGTGCCGTCCATATTGACGGTGGCGCCCAGCGGGATGGAAAAGCTGCACACCTTGGGCGAGATACCCAGCTTGTCGGTGCACACCCGCATATTGGTGGGCATGGCCGCCGCGCTGGAGGACAGGGTAAGGCTGGTGAGCATGCCCTCCCGGGCTTTTTTGAAGAAGGTGATGGGGTTGAGCCGCGCCATCAGCAGGATGAGAATGCCGTAGATCGTCATCATGCAGAACAGCGTCAGCAGATTGACCCCGCCATAGCCCAGCACCGACAGCAGCGATCTGCCGCCCAGATTGTTGACCATCATGGCCACCGAGCAGAATACCACCAGCGGGATCAGGCGGGAAAAGAGGGTGGTGATCGTCAGAAAGAGGGAGTTGCACGCCTCAAAAACCTCCTGCAGCACCGCCGTGTGTCCGCCGATCATGCCCACAGCCGCACCGCACAGCACGGCGAGGAAAATGATCTGCAGCGTGTCCGACGTCAAAAAGGGCTTTACCAGATTGTCGGGAACGATGTTGATCAGCATGGAGCGGATGGAGGTGTCCACCCCGGCGGTCATCTCCACCGCCTCCTGTGCCTCCCCTTGGGCAAGGGCAAAGCCGGGCGTGCCCGGATGGAAGAGGGCAAACATCCCCAGCGCCAGCAGCACGGCGATCACCGTGGTCAGGAGATACATGCCCATCACCTTGGCGCCGATGCGCCCCAGCTCGGAGAGATCCTTGAACTGGGCGATGCAGGTGACGATGGAAAAGAAAACCACCGGCCCGATGACGATCTTCAGCCCGTTCATAAACAGGGTCTTGATGGGGTCGAGGACATAGTAGGCCAGCCCCTCCGCCGCGGCGGCGGGCAGGACAAACTTCATCAGCAGCCCGCACGCCAATCCCAGTGCCAGAGCGATGACGGTGCGCACCGTCATCTGCTGGCTGGAGCGGTCGGCAAGGATGCGGATCTGGTTGACGCCGTTTTTGTGGGAGATCTTCAGCTTGTCCCCCTGGGATTTGAGCAGGATGGCGCGGATGGCCTGTTCGGCCTCCTCATCCTCCAGCTCGCCCAGCGTGTCCGCCTTTTCGGCGGGGTTTTCCAAGGGGTTGAAGGCCTCGCCCGGGGCGCGGATCGACACGCTGATATCCCCCAGCTGGCTGCGCACCTGCACCCGCAGGTCGGCCTCCGGGGCGGCGGAACGGATAAGCTGGGGGATGAGCTCCTCGGCCAGCAGCAGCGTCCGCATGGTCAGCTTGCTGCTCAGTCCCAGTTCGTTCAAGGTGGTTTCGATAAAGGCAAGGCTGTCCTGCAGGGCAGAGCCCGACGCGATGGAAAAGCCAGCCTTTTTGTTG
>CADBTM010000236.1 GCA_902797555.1 Oscillospiraceae bacterium | reverse complement strand
CATCGCCATGATGCACGGCATTCTGGCGCGAAGCCTGTCGCCCTTCCCCGACCTTTCTCTGTAAAAGGAAATGCCCCCGCTGCCATGGCAGCGGGGGCGCTGTTTTTTTCTTTTACAGGTGTTTCACAAACAGGCAGCGGATGGCGTTGAGCACAGCGAGAATCATCACGCCCACGTCGGCCGCAATGGCCATCCACATATCTGCCATGCCCGCCGCCGCCAGCAGCAGACAGAGCACCTTTACCGTCAGGGTAAAGACGATGTTTTCCCGGACGATGCGCAGACACTTCTGGGAGATGCGGATGGCCTTGGCGATCTTGATGGGGTCGTCGTCCATCAGCACCACGTCGGCGGCCTCGATGGCGGCGTCCGAGCCCAGCGCGCCCATGGCGATGCCGATGTCCGCCCGGGAGAGCACCGGAGCGTCGTTGATGCCGTCGCCCACAAAGGCCAGCCTGCGGCTCGCCGAACAATCCTGCAAAAGCTCCTCCACACAGGCCACCTTGTCGGCGGGCAGCAGCTCCGCCCGGTATCGGGTAAGGCCGGTCTCCTCCGCCACCTTTTTGGCCACGTTTTCGGTGTCTCCCGTCAGCATGACGGTCTGCTCCACGCCTGCGCGGTGCAGGGCGTCCACCGCCTCACGGGAATGCTCCTTGAGCTCGTCGGTGATGAGGATGTGCCCGCAGTACGCTCCTCCCACCGCCACATGGATCACCGTGCCGGGATGATGGCAGAGGATGGGCTCCAGCCCCAGACGGTTCATCAGCTTTTCGTTGCCCACCGCCACCGCGACGCCGTCCACCTTGGCGGTGACGCCGTGACCGCTGATCTCCTGCACGTCGGTCACGCGGCTTTGCTCCGTCGGCTTGCCGTAGGCGGCCATCAGGCTTTTGCTGATGGGATGGGAGGAATGGCACTCGGCGAGGGCGGCATATTCCAGCAGCTTTTCGTCCTCCATCACGCTGTGATGGACGCCGGTCACCGCAAAATTGCCCTTGGTGATGGTGCCCGTTTTGTCAAAGGCCACCACCTTGACCTGCGCCAGCGCCTCCAGATAGTTGGAGCCCTTGATGAGGATGCCCTGATTGCTGGCGCCGCCCAGCCCGGCGAAAAAGCTGAGGGGGATGCTGATGACCACGGCGCAGGGGCAGCTGATCACCAAAAAGGTGCAGGCGCGCAGCACCCAGTCGCCCCACAGCTTGCCCAGAGAGGGATAGCTTTCCAGCCCGATCCCGGTGACCGTGCAGAACAGCGGCGGCAAAACGGCCAGCGCCAGCGCCGCATAGCAGACGATGGGGGTATAGTACCGGGCGAACCTGGAGATGAAGGTTTCGGATTTGGACTTGTGAGAAGCGGCGTTTTCCACCAGATCGAGGATCTTGGACGCGGTGGACTCGTCAAACTCCGCCGTGGTGCGCACACGCAGCAGGCCGGTCATATTGATGCTGCCGCTGAGCACGGTATCGTCCACACCCACGTCCCGGGGCTTGCTCTCGCCGGTGAGCGCCGACGTGTTGAGGGCGGAGGTGCCCTCCACCACCACGCCGTCCAGCGGGATCTTTTCTCCGGGCTGCACCACGATGATGCTGCCCACCTCCACCTCGTCGGGGTCGACCTGGGTCAGCGCGCCGTCCTCCTCGATGTTGGCATAATCGGGACGGATGTCCATCAGCTCGGTGATGCTGCGGCGGCTTTTGCCCACCGCATAGCTCTGAAAGAGCTCGCCCACCTGATAGAGCAGCATGACGGCCACGCCCTCGCCGTATTCGCCCAGCACGATGGCGCCCACGGTGGCCACCGTCATCAAAAAGTTCTCGTCAAAAACCTGTCCGTTTTTGATCCCCAGAAAGGCCTTGCGCAAAATGTCATACCCCACCAGCAGATAGGGTACCAAAAACAGCACGAGCAGCGCCCATCTGGGCAGAGAAACGGGCACGATCTCCTCGGAGATCAGATAGAGCGGTACAAAGAACACCGCCGCCACAAGGATCCGGAGGAGCAGTTTTTTCTGTTTCTTGTTCACAATGGATCACCTCGAAAAACATCAAAAGAGCCCGCGACGCGGGCTCCGGGAGAAGCTTACAGATAGATCTCGCAGTCCGGCTCGACCTTCTTGCAGTTGGCAAGGACGGCCTGCATCACCGTATCCACATCGGCGCCCTCTTCAAACTCCACCTTCATTTTGAGGGTCATAAAGCTGACGGTGCAATCCTTGACGCCGGAGGTGTTCTTTGCGGTGTTTTCCATCAGGTTGGCGCAGTTGGCGCAATCCACGTCGATCTTATAGGTCTTTTTCATGGTTTTCTCTCCTTTTCTTTGGCCAAAAGAGGTCAAACATATGAATGATTGTTCATGTTTTCATATTAGCACATTCTATGCCGATGTCAACCCCTTTTGCGCATTTTTCTCGGAAAAAGGTTTTTTGACATTTCCTCCCGCTTCCTGTATAATAAGAAATTAGCTTTTACTATGGAGGAAATCATGGCACACAAAGGCTTTCAGACTGTCGATATGACTGTGGGCACCCCGTGGAAGCAGATTTTGCGCTTCACCATGCCCATGCTGCTGGGCAACATCGCCCAACAGCTCTATTCCACCGTGGACAGCATCGTGGTGGGGCGCTATGTGGGCGACAACGCGCTGGCGGCGGTGGGAAGCGCCGCCCCCATCGTCAACCTGCTGCTGGTGCTTTTCATCGGCGTCAGCATGGGCGCCACCATTCTGGTGTCTCAGTATCTGGGCGCCCGGGATCGGGAGGGCCTTTCGTGGACGGTGGGCAACTGCTTTTTGCTCATCCTCATCACCTCCGCCATCATGACCGGCGTGGGCGTGATCGTTGCCCGCCCCATGCTGGTGCTGCTGCGCACCCCCGAAAGCATTCTGGATTGGAGCGCCTCCTATCTTCGCATCCTCTTTTGGGGCAGCCTGGGCATGGGCTTTTACAACATCCTCAGCGGCGTGCTGCGGGGGTTGGGCGATTCCATGTCGGCGCTGGTCTATCTCATCGTCTCTACCGTCATCAACATCGTTTTGGATATCTATTTTGTGGCAAAGCTGGGGATGGGCGTCTCCGGTGTGGCGCTGGCCACCATCATCGCCCAGGGGCTGTCCGCCCTGCTGTGCATCAACCGGCTCCGCCGGATGAACGATCTGTTTGACTTTGGCATCCGCTTTTGCAAGGGTCAGAAAAAATACGCCGGACAGATCATCCGTCTCGGCCTGCCCTCCGGTGTGACCCAGGCCATCTTTTCCATGTCCATCGTGCTGGTGCAGAGCCTGACCAACACCTTCGGCGAGCAGCTGATCGCCGCCAACGTCATCGTCCAGCGGGTAGACGGTTTTGCCATGCTGCCCAACTTTTCCTTCGGGACGGCCATGACCACCTATGCGGGGCAAAACATGGGCGCCGGACAAAAGGATCGGGTGATCCGGGGCGCAAAACAGGGTCTGGGGCTTTCCCTGCTGTTTTCCCTCACCATCACCACCATCATTCTGGTGTTCGGAAAGCATCTGATGGCGATCTTCACCTCCACCGGCGAGCTGGTCGCCCTGAGCATGCATATCATGCGCATCCTCGCCTCCGGCTATGTGGTGATGGCGGTCATCCAGACCCTGTCGGGCGTCATGCGCGGCGCGGGCGACACGGTGACCCCCATGTGGATCTCGGTGATCCAGACCTTCTTTTTGCGGATGCCGCTGGCCTATCTGATGGTCAGCCTGTCCCGCACCGAGCAAAACCCGGTGGGCAACCCGGATATGCTGTATTTCTCCCTGCTCATCGCGTGGCTGCTGGGCGCCGTGACCACGGTGATCTTCTACCGTCGGGGCAAGTGGAAGGAAAAGAAGCTGGTACAAAAGAAAGACGCATAAAAGAATCCCCGACAGGCCGCCGGATCGGCACTGTCGGGGATTTTGATATGCGGGCGGGTCAACGGCCCTTTTTCAAGGCGTCGACCATCTGCTGCCCCACGGTATAGTACATCAGATAGTCCTCTGCGGCCCGGCGGTCCCCGCCGAACAGCGTGGCGGCTACGCCGCCCTTCCATTCCTTTTCCCCCAGATAGATCTGGTGGATATAGCTTTTTACGATCTTATGCTTGCGGGTCTCCACAGGGATGGGGTTGATCCGAGCCCGCACCCGCGGCAGGATGGGATGCTCCTGCAGGAGGATCAGGTCAAAGTCATAGGCAAAGCTCTCTTCCTTTGGGACGATGGGCTTGAGAGGCGTTTCGGTCACAGTCAGCTCCACGCTATGCAGGTCGCTCAGCAAAAACACGTCCAGTCTGCCCGCCTGCAGCTCGGCGTCGGTGCCAAAGGCAAAGAGGCCGCTGTGCCGATCGACAAACAGCTTGCGCTCCTGTCCCACCTCTTCCTCGGGAGAAAAGCGGCTGAGCAGCTGGCGATTGCGGGATTGATCCTCAAGATAGGCGCGCACGTTCTCCGCCGAAGTGGAGGCGCGGGCGGGAAAAAGGGAGGAAAGCTTGCTCGCGCAGACAGGGCACAGGCTGCCGTCCCGCAGCTTTATCATGTCGCCTGCCCGGTACTTCTCTCCGCAAACGGCACATTCTGCTTTTCCGAAAAACAACATGCTGCCGCCTCCTCCGCCTTTTTCTATACTATAGCAGAGATCCGGACAAATTTCCAGTCATTTTATGAAAAGTGTCATTCCATTTTCATATCATGGAAAACAGCTCCGCCAAAAAAGCGGAGCTGTGATTCTTTATTCCTTCGATTGTTCTTCCAGCGAGGCGAAGTAGTGCTTTCCCGCGGCGTGGGAGGCTGCCTCCCTTGCGCCGTCGATCCGGTCATAATTTTCGATCAGCAGCTCCACCACGTTTCCCGCCAGCGCGCCCTGCCGGACGTTTTCCCGCAGAACGGAGATCGCCTTTTCCCGAGGCATTCCCTTGCGGTAGGGGCGTTCCTCGGTGATGGCGGAAAAGATATCGGCGGCCGCCATAATGCGGGAGCCTAAGGGGAGCTGGTCGGCCGACAGGCCGAAGGGATAGCCCTTTCCGTTGAGCTTTTCATGGTGCAGACCCGCCCACTGGGCGATCTGGTCAAAGCCGTGGATATTCTCCAGAAGGATTCCGGTGTAATAGGCATGCTCCTTGACCTGGTTGAACTCCTCATCGGTGAGCTTGCCCGGCTTGTCCAGAATCTTTTTTGGAATCTTCAGCTTGCCCAGGTCGTGAAGGTTCCCGGCAATGCGCATCATCTTGCATTCATTTTGGGACATGCCTGACAAGCGTGCCAGCTCCTCCGCTGCGGCGGCAACGCCCGCCGAGTGCATGGCGGTGAAGGGGCTGCGAAAGTCGATGATATGGGACACCAGCTCGGTGAGACGGATGGTTTCATCCAGACTGACGTCCCGGCTGTCGGAAATAAAATCCAAAAAGCGGTCGGGCTGGTAGAACAGATCCATCCAGACATAGTCCATGCCGCACACCGCGTCAAAGGCCTTGAGCACGGTTGGGGAAAATTCCTGCTTTCCCAGCGTGCGAACAGCCTCCCGCACCTTTGAGATGCGGTTGAGCACGGGAACGCCCTCCTGCTCCTGCAAAAGCAGGGTGACCACGTCGGCCATATGGATGATCTGACTCATCAGCAGTGCGCCCCGCAGGGGCAGCATGCGGCTCCGCAGCACCTTCCACGGGGTCTGGCTCTCCGAAACCACCTCGGCCAGAGGGGAGGTGATGGGGTTCATCCTGAGCAGAGCGCTGCCCGCCTTGGAGAGAAAGCCCACCTTGGACTCCAGTTCTACCAGAGAAATGTTGCGGATTCCGCTTTGGGTGACCACGCCGATATCGTGGAGGAGGGCGCCGTAGATGATGTTTTTCCGCTCCTGTTCGGTCAGATCCACCTGTTCTGCCAGACGGTAGGCCACATAGGCCACCTTTTCGTGGTGATCCTCCATCTCGGAGGAGATCAGATTCATGGCATTGGCAAATGCCTGGGTCATGTCCCGCATATTGGTAAAGCCGTTTTCCAATGGGAACACCTCCATCCCGGAATGCTTCTATCATACCCGATGGCGCGCCGGAAGTCAATTCCCCCCCTCGGCAGAACGGCAAAAAAAGAAAAGCCCGCGCCCCCGCATTTGCGGGGGCGCGGATCCGGTTATTTGCTTTCGATGGCGCTTACGGGACATCCGCTCATGGCTTCCATGGCCAGAGCCTCATTCTCTCCGGTGACCTCATCCTCGATCGCCACGGCGACGCCGTCGCCGGTGAGGGAAAAGACGGCGGGGCAGGTGCCCTCGCACAGACCGCAGCCGATGCAGTTGCTGTTCACATAAAACTTCATTTGCGTATCCTCCTTATTTCTTCCGGTATTGTTTGCATTTTCCTGTGGGTTATTCGTTTTGTCTCTTGACTTTCTGAGATCATTTTACTATAATTTGCAGGAAAGTATGTTGTTATAACAACGAAAGGAGAAATTTTTTGTGGAAGCGTTGGAATATCTGGAGCTGCCCGTTTTTTCCCGCATCCATCCCTCCTATCTGCCCGCCGCTCTCAAGACGCTGGACGCCCGCCAGGCCGACTTTTCCAAAAACACGGTGGTGCTGCGCACCGGCACCCGCTCCCGCAGGATGGGCATGGTGCTCAAGGGAAGCGTCACCATACAGCGGCTGGACTATCTGGGCAACCGCTGGCTGATGGGGCTGGGCCGCCGGGGCGAGATCTTTGGCGAGACCTATGCTCTCATCTCCCAGGAGCCCATGATGGTGGACGTGGTGGCCAACGAGCCGTGCACCATTCTCTATCTGGATCTGACCCATATCTTCTCTCCCCAGCTCTCCCGGGAGCCGTGGTATCCCGCCCTGCTGCAGTCGCTGCTCTTTTTGTCCGCGCAAAAGAATCTGGAGCTCTCCCTCCACAGCTTTCACACCTTTCCGAAGACCATCCGCGGGCGGCTTTTGTCTTATTTCAAAACCCAGACCCTGCAAAACGGCGGCAAAGCGACCTTTGACATTCCCCTCAACCGGCAGCAGCTGGCCGACTATCTCAGCGTGGATCGCTCTGCCCTGTCCGCCGAGCTGTGCAAAATGCGGGACGAGGGGCTGCTCACCTTCCGCAAAAACCATTTTTCCCTGACGCCGCTGGGCGCGGCCGGTCTTCCGGAGGAGGAATAGGGCGCAAAATCCCCCACGCAACAAATCCTTGCGCCCCACTTTTGCATCTTTCTCTCGCTTTTTTTCACTCTGTATGCTATAATCAGGTCACAAGCCGGGAAGCTCCCCGGAGGAAAAGAGGGATTCTCATGAAACGCAAGCTATGTCAGCTGACTGTGTTCTTCTTCGTTTTATGGATGATGGTCGTGCCCGCCCACGCCGCCATGGGCTCCTATCATCCCCCCGCAGTGACCATTCTCACCGTGAACGCGCCGTCTGATCTGGAGATCTCCATCCGTCTGCACAAAAGGGACGGCACCGTGATTCCTTCCCAGCTCCAAAAAAAGACCCGTCTGTGGGAACAGCAGTTCCGCCTGTACCGGGAGGCTGTTTACGGCGTGACGAGCTGGTACGGCAACGACTATGACCTGCAGGATTCGGAGATCGTCCTGCTCTCCGGAGGACAGGAGCGGGTGATCCCCCTTCCCCGGGAGCTCACCGACCTCACCGATATCGACAATGTGCTCGTGCTCAACTATCGCACCGGCGAGATCACGCTGGGTGAGCCGTTTTTGCGGACGCCTCTGTTGACGCTCATGCGGGTGGCAGTGGCCGTGGGGATGGAATGTCTGGTCTTTTACCTGTACCACTATGCGGAAAAACGCACCTATCTTCTGGTGATCCTGGTGGGCATCGTCACCAACGGCCTGCTCCATTGGTTCACCTCGGGCAACCTGAACACCGATCCCCGCTGGGTCATCCTCTATATGCTCTTCCTGCTGCTGGCGATCTTTGCCCAGGTGCTGGTGCTCATCATGTTCGTCGAGGAATATGACAAAAACCGCACCCTTGCTGCCACCGTTGTGGCCAATTTGGCCGCCATCGCCGCGACGACGGTGATGCTGGCGGCATTCCCTGTGTAAGCAGATAAAAAACGGCTCCCGCGCAATCTGCGCGGGAGCTATTTCTATTTTGTCCACTTGCGCGGGCCTTTCGGAAACCAGCCTCTGTCCACGCGCTTTTCCTGATGAACCAGCTCGAGAATGCTCCGGAAGGAGGAAAATCCCACGATGGCGGCAACGATCCCCCACATGCCCTCTGTGAAAAAGGCGATCACGCAAAAGAGCATTCCTGCCAACGCAAAGATCGGCCAGCTGTTCTTTCCCAAGTGATATTCTGCTTAGATCACCACAGGGTGAAACACGCCGATGATTCCAAAGGTCAGAAGGCCGATGAGCAGGTTTTTCACGCGTCTCCCCTCCCCAGCGCGGCATAATCCCGCAGCACGCCGTCCAGCAGCGCCTTCACCGTCAGATATGCCCGATCGTCCGACTCATCAAAGGGGAAAATCGCCTTTGGCGAGATATCCACGCCCCGGCTGACCAGCAGCTTTTTAAAGAGCAGCGAGCAGCTGGAGCCCATCTCATACACCGGCATCAGCCGATGGAGCAGGCCGGTGAGCGCCATCACACGGTCAAAGTCCTTTTTCTCGGTGGAAACGATCAGATCGTGCCACAGGTCGGGCACCACATTGGCCAGTCCGCCGATGGAGCCCGCGCCTCCTGCAGAAAGGTTGTAAAGATACTGATCGTCAAAGCCGGAAAACACCTGAAACGCCCTTCCCTCCATGATCCGGCAGATCGCGCCGGTGTGAGAGGGCTGGGAGACCGTGTCCTTGACGCCCTTCAGATTGGGATTGCCGTCCGCCAGTCGCCGCACCGTTTCGGGCGCCACGGAATGCCCGCTGCGGGCGGGATAGTTGTAAATGAACATATCCCCCTTCAGTTCCTTGAGCAGGGTGTCGTAATAGGTGAAGATATGCTCCTGATCCATGCCGTAATAATAGGGGCCGATCACCAGCGGGGCGCGGTAGCCCATGGCATAGACGCTGTTGGACAGCTCCAGCGTCTGGTGAAAATTGACGCTTCCCGTTCCGGCATAGAGCTCGGTGCGTCCGGCCACGGTGTCGGCGTAAAACTGGAAAAAGTCCTGCTTTTCCTCCACGGTCAGCTCGGTAAACTCCCCGGTGGAGCCCAGCACAAGGATGCCGTCCACCTTGTGGGCCAGCAGGTATTCGATGACCTTTTTGTTGTCCGCCTTGTCCGGCTTGCCGTTGTGGTCGAACACAGTGACCACGGGAACGATGATTTTGGGCATGGGGTTCTCCTTTCTGAAAAAGCGCCCGCGCCGGGAGCGTCAT